>JAPOUT010000100.1 GCA_026708545.1 Hyphomicrobiales bacterium | reverse complement strand
TTGAAAAGTTCGTCGAGGAAAATATCCAAGAGACCGTAGAGTGCAAGTGCGTAAATAATAAACTCTCGGAAGCGTGAAGGAAATGATCTGTTTGACATGATTGTTCTCCTTTGGTTAGGTCTGGAAGAGTTATGCGGAATTCAGCCGATTAAACAACAAACATTGCAGATAGATAAAAACAATCTACTCGATTGCGTAAACCCAATGTCGCTCGTTTACGGTTGCGGAAATGAAACGTTTACGTTGCCCAGGCCCTCGATGCGCCCCTCAAACAAGCCGCCGGTATCGGCGGAAGCCATCGGTCCCAACGCCCCGGACATCACCACCTCACCTTCCCGCAAGGGACGCCCGACACGCACCATCTCTTCCGCCAGCCAGCGCAACGCATTCAAGGGCGAGCCGTAGCACGCCGTGCCGGACCCTCCGGATATATTCTCCGATATTACCTTCTCTTCCCGTATCGTTTTCTTCACCATCGTCATTTTGCAATCAACTACATTGACCTCGCGTAGCAGACGAGGTTGATGTCCCAGCACAAAATATCCGCCGCTGGCATTATCGGCAATGATGTCTGTGATGCACGCATTCGGGCTTACGATGCGCGAGACAACAATCTCGAGTGCCGGAACCACATAGGCGACGGCATCAATGATTTGGGATGTAGTGGGTTTTTCGAAAGCGATGTCGCGATTCAGCACAAAGGCAATTTCGGCCTCCACACGGGGTTGCTGGTTGTAAAACCGGGGAGCGGAAGTAAAGATGTGCCCGAGAGGACGATCCATGTCATCGAAAAGAATTCCGTAACCCGGTTGCGTAATGCCTAATTGTTTTTGCACCACCGTGGAAGTAAACCCTACCTTGCGCCCGACAACCTTTGCACCGCTCTTCTCTCGACGCTTCGCATTCTCTTCTTGAACCGCATAAGCCGTCTCCAAGTCGCTCTTTCCTATCAGGTCATGCACTGGCGCACAGGTGCCTTTCTCCTCAAACGCCCGCCACAAACGCGCCGCCGCTTCGGTAATCTCTTTACTCATCGTTTGTCTCTCCTGCTTCGTTTTCTTGCATGAGTTTGCTTTTCGCACGGGCAATTCCAACACGCGCAGGCCGGAGAAGTCTGTCACCAATCATGTAGCCCGACTGCGCAACCTCGGCAACTTCGTCAAAATCACCCGAAGCGGCCCCCGCCTCAAAAACCGCCTCGTGATAATTCGGGTCAAATTTCTCGCCCAGCGGCTCCATTCGCCTGACGCCATGGCGCCCCATTACATCGAGCAATTCGCGCTCAATCGCACTAATGCCCTCGAGTAGCTCGCTATTCTCCCCCGACTCGCGCCGCGCGGCATCAAGAGCGCGTCCGAGATTGTCACACACCGAAAGCATGTCGCGAGCAAACGAACTAATCCCGTAACGCGTCGCACTGCGGCGCTCCTCCTCGCTGCGACGCCGGACATTATGCAACTCCGCAAGCGCACGCTTCCACTTATCCTCCAAATCAGCAATAACCTCTTCGGGCGAAGGTTCCGCCTCGGACTCCTCCGGCTCATCTGTTGCCGTCTCCCCGGACTCCTTCAACTCCTCCGTTACCGCCCCGGGCGCAAGGGCTTCATCACCACCCTTGCTCTCCTGTGCGGATTCCTCCGATACCTCTTGCGAGGTTTCCTCCAACATCCCTCTTTCGTTACTGTCGCCCACCAATCGAATCCTTTACCTCAATGCCTCAATGCCAATATAGTATCTAGCATAATATAGTATCCTTAACCACAAATGAGAAGCCCATGCGGAACAATAGGCGCAACGACCAAATCCGAAACATTTCCTTCAAGACCGGCGCGACCAAATATGCCGAAGGCTCGTGCCTCATCGGCTTCGGGGACACGAAAGTCCTCTGCACCGCAAGCGTTGAGGACAACGTCCCGTCATGGATGCGCGGGACGAAAAAAGGCTGGGTTCACGCCGAATACGCGATGCTCCCAAGGGCAACCTCGCAACGGGTCAGGCGCGAGTCCGTCGTCGGGCGCCAATCCGGGCGTTCCCTTGAGATTCAACGCCTCATCGGACGGGCCCTTCGGGCGGTCGTTGAGCCCACAGCCATGGGAGAGCGCCAGGTGCTCATCGACTGCGATGTCCTGCAGGCAGACGGCGGCACGCGCACAGCCGCGATAACGGGCGCGTGGGTGGCATTGCGCCTGTGCGTGGACAGATTGCTACGCGAGAACGTGCTGGAAGATGACCCGCTGCTGGACCATGTCGTGGCAATTTCCTCGGGCCTGGTTAATGGCGTTGCGCTGCTGGACCTCGAATATTCCGAAGACTCCCGCGCCGATGCCGATGCCAATTTCATCTTCACCGGTGTCGGTAATTTGGTGGAGGTTCAGGCGAGCGGCGAAGGCAAGAGTTTCTCGCAGCAGGAATTTCTCGACATGATGGCAATGGCGCGCTCGGCTTGCGAAGAACTGGTCGCGTTGCAAAAAGAGGCTTGCACACAGACGGTCTGCACGCTATGACGCATCGCCGCTTGCAAGAAGCTTCCCTTCTTTTGGCAAGCCACAATGCCGGAAAGGTCGCGGAGCTGGCCGATTTGTTAAGTCCTTTCGGGATTGAATACATCGGCGCAGGAGATCTGCAACTCGGCGAACCCGAAGAAACCGGCACGACATTTATTGAAAACGCAACCATCAAAGCGCAAGCGGCCGCGCGGGAAGGGAAACGCGTTGCGCTTGGCGACGACTCCGGCCTGGAGGTTGATGCTCTCGACGGAGCGCCGGGAATATTCTCGGCACGCTGGGCCGGTGCAAACAAGGATTTTGACGCCGCTATGAAAAGAATCCTTGATGCTTTGGAGCAATCGGAAAGCGGCGCCCGCACGGCGCGGTTTGTCTGCGCCCTTGTGCTTGCGTGGCCCGACGGTCATTGCGAGGCGTTCGAGGGGACGGTCGAGGGCGAGATTACCGACCGGCCCTACGGCGATGCAGGCTTCGGCTACGATCCCATTTTTCGCCCTCTTGGACACCGCTGCAGCTTTGCAGAAATGGAAACATCGCAAAAACAAACCCTCTCCCATCGTGCGCACGCCTTTGATGCCCTCGCCCTCGCCTGCCTGCCCGAGCGCTCCCGCGCCTGAACCGATGCACGACAGTGGCGCCCGCAATAATGCCGAAAACGATTTCGGCATCTACATCCACTGGCCCTTCTGCGTTTCCAAATGCCCCTACTGCGACTTCAACTCCCATGTTGCACGCGACGGCATCGACTCCGATTTGTGGACGAAAATGCTGCGTACCGAACTCGACTCCTTAAACAGGCAAGCCCGCTTTCCGAAAAACCCCGTCTCGGTTTTCTTCGGCGGCGGAACGCCTTCGTTGATGGCATCCGACAGCGTTGCCGCGTTGCTCGAAACCATCGATACGCATTGGGGAATCAATGCCGAAACGGAAATCTCGCTGGAAGCCAACCCCGAAAGCGTTTCGAAGGAAAAACTCCAAGCGTATCGGTCCGCCGGGGTCAACCGACTCTCTCTCGGCGTGCAATCCTTTGACGATTCCGCTTTGCGTGCGCTCGGACGCCCCCACGATGTGGCGCAAGCGCTCTCGGCGTTGCACACGGCGCGCGAATGCTTCGAGCGCGTCTCCTTCGATCTCATCTATGCACGTCCGCAACAAAGCGTTGCAGATTGGCGCGCGGAATTGTCCCGCGCCATGGAACTAGCATCGGAAGAAGGCATCGGGCACATTTCCCTTTACCAACTGACGATTGAGCCCGGAACGGCTTACGCACGCTGGCACGGGAACGGACAACTCCGCCTGCCAAGCGATGAAACCGCCCTCAAGCAATTGGAACTTGCCGACGAGTTATGTTCGCAAGCGGGCTTCGAGCGCTACGAAGTCTCCAACTACGCACGTGCGGGAGAAGAATGCCGGCACAATCTTTTATACTGGCGTTACGGATTTTACGCGGGTATCGGCCCGGGTGCGCACGGGCGCCTGCCGGGAGAATCGCCCCGCGAGCGCATCGCCACCGAGACCGTACGCGATCCGGCGCAATGGCTGGAGCAGGTTAGCCGGAGCGGAAACGGAGTTATCCGAAAAGAGCCGCTGTCACCTACACAACAAGGAGATGAGATGTTGCTGATGGGTTTGCGTTTGCGCGAAGGCGTGTGCCTGCAGCGCTACGCCCGGGCAGCTTCAACGGATATCAGCGGGAAAATCGACCCGCTGCTAAAAGAGGGATTGCTCTGGCGCTCGGGTGACAAATTCGGATGCACGCCGCGCGGCAACACCGTTCTCGACAACATCCTCGCACAACTGCTCACCTAAGACCAAGATGCCGATGTCTTTTATGACCGGGAGAATGCCTTGTTTATTATTTGAGTATAAAAGCTAGAATTGCAACGCCAGCACCAACCACAAGTATCATCTGCACCAGAAAAGTTCTAGCGTTTTCTTGTATGGTCGTGCGAAGCTCTCCAATAGCCCTAACATTGTCCGTTCGAAGCCGCTCAATAGCGGATTCACTTTCGGCATGGGCTGCTTTGTTGTTGCCTTCCATAGTTTCCATCTTCGCCTCTACATTGTTCCTCAACATTTTGATTTGATGCTGTTGTTCAGTCAGTTTCTTCTCTGTCTCGGCGTCCGTAATAAACAAGAATCCTCCCTAACGCTACAAAAATCCGAATCACTTGTAATACGAATATCTTCCTTTGTGACTTCGTCTGCTACAAGTAATCCGGTGATGACACCGCCTGCAAAAGCAACCTCACCAAGCAACTTCTCGCCAAGGGCGCGTGCGACTGTTTCGGTCATTCCCTTTAATTGTTCAAAATTCCTAACCATCGCTAAACAACCTCTGTTTGAGCATATCTGCCGCCATATTAGCCTCACGCGGATTCCCGATGCGAACAGCATCAACAAGTGCCAGGTACTCATAAAAACATTCATCGTCAAGCGCTGCTTTTGGTAATGATTTAAAAAGAGGCTTGACAGATTGTCCTTTTTTGCTCCCTTCGGCATGAGGCCAAACATAGATATAATCGTCCATGCTCAAAATCTTACCCTTAAGCATGGGTGCAGAAAATGCTGCCGGGACGCCCCTTACGATTTCGGCCGGCTTGGCGGGAAATACATATTTGAGACCGTGAGTTACAAAATCCAAAAGCGCTTTCTTATTAACTCTCGGATAACCTGACTTGCTGTCTCTCGTCGCCATGCCAACGTCAATACTACGCTGGATAGAAGCGCTCACTTCCGTTTTACTGATGCCCAAAGCCGCTGACAATCCTCTGACTGAATAGCACTCCCTCAACTTGGCATGCGTATAAAAATGAGACGACTCGCCCTGCCGCAAGCAAACCAATTTTAGCAATATGTAGATATCCTGACTTCTCATAATTTGTTTTCACCTGCTCTCCATAACGTCCTCGGTCCTAGGACAGGGGACATTATGGGCCATACACAAAAAATGTCAAACAAAATGTAAGGCCCCTAGAAGCAATGCTGAAAAATACGCGCAATTCCGAAAATTCGTTGAAACCCGGACCCAAACCTAATTTGTGTCGGAGTAAAAATGGCAATTTACTCAAATTGACCTCCCAAAATGGTGCAATGTGGGCTCGCGAGCACCGGCCCAAATACAACACCCTCGGGCCCCGTCAAAGCCTGAACGGCGCATGAATTACAACGACACAATCAGTGCATCCGGCCCTGAGATTTAGCCGAGCCGAATCACCAAAACCGAAACCCTCGCATTCCGGACAATTCGCGCGGCATTGGGGCCAAGGATGCGATCCTTGAAGTCGGGACGATGCGCTCCCACCACGACCATATCGGCACCGATCTTCTCGACCACCTCCAACACTTTCTCGTAGGCCGAGCCGATATCCACGATGTGCCGCACATCCTGCCGTTCGGGCAAAACCCCGGCCACCATCTCGTGCAATGCATCCGAGGCAGCTTGCGCGGCTTCCTTCATGGCGCCCTCCTTGAAGAAAGTCCCGACCCATGAAGAGCCGTAATCCGGCAGCACGGTTATCACGCTCAAGCGCGCACCGTAAAAATCCGCGAGACGCCCGCTCTCAACGAGAATCGCGCGCGCATCCCCGTCATGCGTCAAATCCACCGCGCAAAGAATATGCTTCGTCATGCCCTTGCCTCGACTTTCTCCCCGCTTTCTCCTTCGGCCCTTCTCTTGCGGCGCGTCTGCAACACGTAAACAACACCGACCAGCATGAAGGCGGGAATGTAGAAAACCTGTTCGGGAAAACGCTCCGCCTCGACTTCAATTTCGTATAGTTCCCAATCGAAATCAATGCCGAGCTGCTCGGCGGCGCCGCCGAAGCGAAGATTGTCGACATAGAGCCTGCCGTCCTCGTCTCGAAACTCTATGCCTGCGGCATCGACAAGGCGTGCCTCCCCGTCCGCACCGGGAGGTCCGAGCGGCAGGAGGTAGCGCGCATCAACGCTCTCGCCGCGTAGGTTCTCGCCGGTCATGCGCACCCGCAGCGAGGCGTTCTCCCCGGCGGATTGCGCCCGCGCAAACAATTCGGCGGCGGGACGGGATTCAAACTCGGGAGCGATCCGGTTGAGAAAATAATTAGGCTGGAACAGCACGAACGCCGCGAGTATCAACGCCGCGCTTTCCCAGAGCCTTGACTTGACCACCCAGAAGTTCATGGTTCCCGCAGCAAACAGCAGCATCGCGACAAGCGCAACGGCGAACACGAACACCACCTGCACCGGACCGACATCTATCAACAACAAGTCGGTATTGAAGATGAAGAGGAAAGGCAGCAAGGCGGTTCGAATGGAATAGAAGAAGGCCTGGAATCCGGTTCGAAGCGGGTCTGCCTTGGAGATGGCCGCGGCGGCGAAGCTTGCGAGCCCGACAGGCGGCGTAACGTCCGCCATGATTCCGAAGTAGAAAACGAACATGTGCACGGCGATGAGGGGAACAATGAGTCCGTTTTGCGCGCCGAGTTCCACCACCACTCCGGCCATGAGCGAACTGACGACGATGTAGTTTGCGGTCGTGGGCAGCCCCATTCCGAGCACGATGGAAATCATCGCGACAAACAGGAGCATGAGCAGCAGGTTTCCGGCGGAGAGGAATTCAACGAACTCCGCCATGACCTGCCCGATGCCGGTGAGCGTAACCGCGCCGACGATGATGCCGGCGACACCCATCGCCGCAGCCAGTCCGATCATGTTGCGTGCGCCGGCGATCAGCCCTTCGGCAATGTCGCGAACGCCTTCGCGAAGGCGCCGGGCGATGCCGCCCTGCCCGCGAAAGTAAGCCTTGAGAGGATTTTGCGTCGCCAGGATGAAGAGCATCGCGACCGTTGACCAGAACGCCGAGAACCCCGGAGACTTGCGCTCGACCATCAGCAGATACATCAGCAGCAGCAGCGGCATGATGTAATGGATTCCGGTTTTGAATATCTCGCGGACCGGCGGAAGGTCGGACATGGACTCGAGGCTGACATCAAGGTCGGGAGCCTGCGCGGCGTAGCGCACGGCGGCGACATAGGCGGCAACCATGAGCGGTATAACGATCCAGAGCGCGCCGCCGCCGAACGCCGCAGACAGCGCGTTCATCACCAGCCCGCACAAGAACAGCGCGCCGCCGGCCAGGATGACCGAGAGCGCGATGAGGAAAATTGCGCCCAGGATGATTTTGACCGGATGCATCCGGCTCGTGCCTTTCATGCCGGATTTCACCGCCTCCAGATGCACGATGTAAACCAGCGCAACGTAAGAGATGGCCGCCGGAACAATCGCGGTCTTGACGACTTCGACGTAAGAGATGCCGACATACTCGGTCATGAGGAATGCAACCGCGCCCATCACGGGAGGCGTAAGCACGCCGTTGATGGAAGAGGAAACCTCGACCGCGCCGGCCTTGGTCGGGGTGAATCCCGAACGCTTCATCAGCGGAATGGTGAAAGTCCCGGTGGTCACGACATTGGCGATGGAGGAGCCCGAAATCAGTCCGGTTGCCGCCGACGCGATGACGGCGGCCTTGGCGGGACCTCCGCGCAGATGCCCGAGGGCGGCAAAGGCGAGTTTGAGAAAATAATTTCCGGCGCCGGCCTGGTTGAGCAACGCGCCGAACATCACGAACAGGAACACGAAGCCCGACGAGACTCCGAGTGCAACGCCGAAGACGCCCTCGGTCGTGAGCCACATGTGGCTCATGGCCTTCGCGAAGGAGGCGCCTTTCCATTGGACGACTTCAGGCAGGCCCGACCAGCTGCCGAAGAACACATATGCAAGGAAGAACAAGGCGACTCCCATCAGCGGGAAGCCCAGGGAGCGCCGGGCGGCTTCGAGCAACAGGACGATTCCCGTGCCCGCCATGACGAGGTCGGTAACATTCGGGATGCCGGTTCTGTCCGCCACGCCCCGATAGTCCCACCACAGGTAGGAAGCGCTCACCGCCGCGAGAACCGCAACGCCCCATGTAAGAACGGGAATGCGGTCGCGTCGTCCCCATTTGAACGCCGGAAACGCCAGGAAGGCCAGCAGCACGGCGAAGCCGAGATGGACTGCGCGGGTTTGCGTGTCGTTCCACACGCCGACGCCGAGAACGAAAGGCAGCGGCGAGGCTATCCAGAGTTGGTAGAGCGCCCAGACGAGAGGGATGTACCACAACGCGTTCCTTCCGAAACTGTCGCTCGGCGCGCGTCCGCCGGTATCGGCCGCGACAATGTCTTCGGTTGCGGTGTTGTTTGCGATGCTGCCCCCGTTTACTTTTTCACATGCGCCCGTTCACGCGCATGACGCACCCGCTCCCGTCGAGGTGGAGGGTGACGGGAGCGAGTGCACAGGAAAGTTCGCGGCGGTTTTAAAGCCAGCCGCGCTCTTTGTAGTATTTCACCGCGCCGGGATGAAGCGGAGCGGAGAGTCCATCCTTAACCATCTCCTCCTCGACCAAGCGCGAGAATGCCGGGTGCAGGTTCTTAAAGTCGTCGAAGTTGTCAAAGACAGCCTTCACCAAAGTGTAGACGACCTCGTCGGACGTGTTCGCATCGGTCACAAAAGTCGCCTTGGGGCCCCACGAGGCAATTGCGTCGGGATTGCCGGGATACATCCCGCCCGGGATGGTTGCCGCGGCATAGGCGGGATTGGATGCGAGCACCTTGTCGGTTCCCGATGTCGTCAGGTCGAGGATTTTGATGTCGCAGGTCGAAGTCGCCTCCATGGAAGAGCCGTTGGGAAGCCCGGCCGCCCAGATGGCCGCATCGAGCTTTCCGTCGCACAGGGCGGCGGACTGTTCGGAGGATTTAAGTTCGGCCGCAAGGGCGAAGTCGTCGGGCGAGACGCCGGCGGCATCCATCAGCACCTCGGCGAGCACGCGCGTGCCCGAACCCGGATTGGCAATATTGACGCGCTTGCCTTTCATGTCCGCAACGGAGTTAATGCCGGAGTCCTTGCGCACCATCACGTGCACCGGTTCGGGATGCACCGAAAAAACGGCGCGGAGGTTCTCGTAGGGAGCATCATCCTCGAAGGCACGCACGCCCTCGAGAGCGGCGGACTGAACGTCGGATTGCACGACTCCGAAGTCGAGCTCGCCTTCCCGGATGGTTCTGGTGTTGTAAACGGATCCGCCGGTGGATTCGACCGAGCATCTCACGCCGTGTTCCTTGCGGTCCTTGTTGACGAGCCGGCAGATGGCACCGCCGGTCGGATAATAGACGCCGGTTACGCCGCCGGTTCCGATGGTGATGAACGTCTGCTGCTGCGCCTTCACGGGCGCGCAGGCGACAACCAGTATGACTGCGGCGAGCGCAACGCCGCCGATGAGGTTCCATTTTGTGAACATGGTTTCTCCTTTGCTGAATTTGAAGTTAAATGGATTCCTACCCGATGATTTTTGCCTTGTCAAGGTTGTCCGGAAGTGCTTGAAATACCCCATGTCCGACTTGAATTTGCCCGCCCATGCCTGCGTCGTGGTGATCGGCGGCGGCGTGATGGGATGTTCGACGCTCTACCATCTCGCCGGGGAGGGCGCCGGAGACGCGATTCTCCTCGAGCGCAACCAGCTCACCTCGGGAACGACCTGGCACTCCGCCGCGCAGGTGCGGGCGCTTCGGCACTCCCGCAACCTCACGCGCATGATCCAATACTCCATCGACCTCTACGCCGGCCTGGAACGGGAGACGGGGCAATCGGTCGGATGGATCCAAAAGGGCTCGCTATCGATTGCCGCCAATCCCGACCGCCTCACGCACATCAAGCGCCAGGAGGCACTCGCCCACGCCTACGGCATCGAGGCGGCCTCCATCGGCCCTGCCGAAGCAAAAGAACGATGGCCCCTGATGAACGCGGAAGATGTTCTCGGTGCGGTGTGGTCGCCGGACGACGGACGCGTCTCGCCCTCGGATGTCTGCGCCGCGCTAATCAAAGGCGCAAAAAAGCGCGGTGCAAAAATTTTCGAGAACACGGGAGTCACCGGCATCCACACGCAAAACGGCCGCATCAAGGCGGTGGAAACGACGCGCGGCATTGTCGCGTGCGATGCGATCGCCCTGACGGCGGGCTTGTGGTCGCGCGAGGTCGGCGCGATGGCGGGCGTCGAGGTTCCGCTTTTGGCGTGCGAGCATTTTTATCTGCTCACGCATGCGGTGGACGGCATTGGGGGAAACCTTCCGACCCTGTCCGACCATGACGGACATTTGTACATTCGCGACGACTCCGGCGGCCTGCTTGTGGGATGTTTCGAGCCCCGGGGCAAGCCGATTGCGCCGCGGCAATTGGACGGAAGTTTCGCCTTTCAACTGCTGCCGGAGGACTGGGACCATTTTGAGCCGATGATGGTGAACGCGCTGCACCGCCTTCCGGCGCTGGAACACGCGGAAGTGAAGATGCTGCTGAACGGGCCCGAGAGTTTCACGCCCGACGGCACCTTCCTGCTGGGCGAATGCGCCGAGACGCGCGGATTGTTTCTGGGATGCGGAATGAATTCTGTCGGAGTCGCCGCAGGCGGCGGCGCGGGAATGAATCTTGCACATTGCATTCTCCACGGCCGCACCGCCTACGACCTCGGCGAGGCGGACGCCAAGCGTTTCGCGCCGGTCTTCAACTCGCTTGAACATTTAATGGCCCGCGCGCCCGAAGTTCTCGGCACGCATTACGACATCGCCTATCCGGGCAGGCAATTCAAAAGCGCGCGCAATCTTCGCAGACTGCCCCTGGACGGCGAACACCGCGCGGCCGAAGCCTATATGGGAGAGTTCTACGGCTGGGAGCGTCCGTTGTATTTCGGCGCGAAGACGCCGCCGCAATTGCGCTTCGGGCGCCCCGACTGGTTTGACCATGTCCGCGCCGAGGTTGCGGCGGCACATGAAAGCGCCGCGGTTTTTGACGCTTCCCCCTTCGGCAAGATCGATGTCACGGGCGGGGACGCCGAAGCGTTTTTGCTGCATTGCTGCGCGGGCCATGTCGGACGCGCGCCGGGCTCGGTGGTTTATACCGCCGTGTTGAACGAGCAGGCGGGCTTCGAGAGCGACATCACGGCGCAAAGAATTGCGAACGACCATTACCGTTTGTTTGTCGGGTCCGGATCGATCAAACGCGATCTTGCGTGGTTTCACCGCCGGGCCGAAGGCTTCGACATACGCTTGCAGGACACAACCGAAGACTACGCGACCTTGTGCCTGATGGGACCGCAGGCACGCCGCATCGCCGTCGAGAGCGGTGCGCCGGAGATTGCCGGCATCGGCTACTTCAAGCATGCGCGTTTGCATGTTGCCGGATGCGAGGTTCGGGCGGCGAGAATATCCTATGTCGGCGAGGCGGGCTGGGAGATAACCTGCCGCAGCGGGGATGCATCGGAGATTTACGCCGCGTTCGTCTCGAAGGGCGCAAAACCCGCGGGGCTTTTCGCGCAAACATCCATGCGCATTGAGAAAGGATTCTGCGCGATGGGACATGAACTTGATTCGGATGTCACGCCCGTTGAGGCGGGACTGCTGCCAATGACCCGCGCGCACGGGGGCTTTCTCGGTTATGAAGCGCTATGCACGCGCAAACGGGAGGGAGCGAAGCGCAAAGTGATATCGCTGCTCTTTGAAGATGCGCGCGCGGTGCCGCTGGGACACGAGCCCGTCTATCTCAACGGCGACATCATCGGCGAGACGACTTCCTGTGCGTTCGGCTATCGCGTCGGTGCGCCGGTTGCTCTGGGCTATGGCGACGCGCGGGCGGATGCGGGCGCGCACGTGAAGGTTGACATCGCGCGCGAGATGTTCGCCGCGCGCATCGTGCAAGGCGCCTTGTTCGATCCGGACAGCTCGCTCATGAGGAACGGCGGATGATCAAACCCTTTGTGATGGTTGCGCCTACGGGAGCACGGCGCGGCAAGGCCGACCACCCTGCCCTGCCGGTGACGCCGGACGAGATTGTTTCGGCCGCGGGAGACTGCTTCGCCGCCGGCGCGGACGCCATCCATTTGCACGTTCGCGACGAAGACGGCGCGCACACCCTTGATGCCGGACTCTACCGCGAGGTTCTCGCGGAGTTGTCGCGTGCGGTTCCCGGGATGCGCGTGCAGATCACGACGGAGTCCGCGGGAATCCATTCGGTTGCCGAGCAGCTGGACTGCCTGCGCCGGGTGCGGCCCTCGTGGGCAAGCGTTTCGGTGCGAGAGGTTGCCCGCGAGGAGGACATGGCGGCGCGTTTCTACAATACATGCGGCGACAACGGCGCCGAAATCCAGCATATTCTCTACGACGAAGGCGATGCGCGCCTGCTGGCGAGGTGGGTGCGCGAGGGAATCCTCCCGGACGCGCCGAGCGTTTTGTTCGTGCTCGGACGCCACCACGAGACAAACGAGCCGACGCGTGATATTGTCACCTCCTTGCTTTCGTTGCTGCCGCCGGTCCCGGAATGGATGCTGTGTGCGTTTGGCAGGCAGGAGCACCAACGCCTGTGCGAGGCTGCGGCGCTGGGGGGCGGTCTTCGCGTCGGCTTCGAGAATTCGCTGGTGGATGCCAACGGACGCAAGCATGGCAGCAATGCCGAATCGGTGCGTGCCTTGGTGCGTAAACTTGGCGAAAATTAGGAAAACTCGCATGTCCCATGTATTTCCACGAGACAGCCGGAACCCGCCGCCGCAGGCCGTTCGGGCCGAAGGCTGCTACCTCTTTGACGCCGACGGCAAAGCCTATCTGGATGGTTCCTGCGGAGCGGCGGTTTCCTGCCTCGGCCACGGCGACAAGGACGTCATCGCGGCGGTATGCGCGCAAGCGAACAAAATGGCGTTTGCGCACACGGGGTATTTCACCTCCGCGCCCGCAGAGTCCCTCGCCGACCTGCTGGTTGCGAATGCACCGGATGAATTGGAGCGCGTTTATTTTGTGTCCGGCGGCTCGGAGGCTATTGAATCCGCGCTGAAATTGGCGCGGCAGTATTTTGTCGAGATCGGGGAGCCGCAGCGATGCAAACTGATTTCGCGCAGGCAGAGTTATCACGGGAACACGCTGGGAGCGCTGTCTGCGGGAGGAAATTTTCTTCGCCGTGACATGTACGCACCGTTGTTGATGGAGGTCTCCCACATCGCGCCTTGCTACGAGTACGGATTGCGCGGGGAAGGCGAGAGCGTTGAGGCGTACGGGCTGCGCGCCGCCCAAGAATTGGAAGACGAGATTTTACGCCTGGGCGCTTCGAGCGTGATGGCATTCATTGCCGAGCCCGTTGTCGGCGCAACGATCGGGGCGGTTCCCGCGGTTGCCGGATATTTCCGCCGCATTCGGGAGATCTGCGACAAATACGGCGTGCTGTTGATACTGGACGAGGTGATGTGCGGGATGGGGCGTACAGGTTTTCTGTTTGCGTGCGAGGCGGACGGTATCACACCGGACATTGTCTGCATTGCAAAGGGTTTGGGCGGGGGATACCAGCCGATCGGAGCGATGCTTTGCACCGGAAAAATTTATGACGCAATAAAATCGGGCAGCGGATTTTTCAGCCACGGTCACACTTACTTGGGACATCCCATGGCCGCCGCCGCGGGTCATGCGGTAGTGAGCAAATTACTGGATCGCAAACTCGTCGAACGCGTCAAAGAAATGGGAACGGTATTGCGTTCGAACTTGGAAGCCCGCTTCGGACAACATCCCCACATCGGCGACATTCGCGGGGGGGGGTTGTTCATGGGACTGGAGATAGTTGAAGACCGTGCAAGCAAGCAACCCTTTGCACCGGAAAAATCGATAGCGCTGCGCACCAAGTTGGCGGCGTTTGAGGCGGGATTAATCTGCTATCCGGTAGGAGGAACACGCGACGGCAAACGCGGCGATCACATCTTGCTCGCACCCCCGTTCATTATCGAAGAGTCGCAGATAGAAGAGTTAAGCGAAAAACTCGCCCTCGCTTTATCGAAAGTGTTGGAAGAAAGCTGAGGGGGAGGTTCATTTGGGAGTCTTCATTTTGTGTATGATAGAATTTACGCCGGATGCCTTTTTACGTGGAGTAACGGCAATGGCTAATTTGCCGAAAAGGTTATCTCTTTCGTAGCCAAGTACATTTCTAACAAACATTTGTATTCTGCTGAATCATCAGGAATGGATGATGGGGCGGTTGAAAAGTTGTGGGAAGAACTGCAAAAACTTTATCCCGATGTAGTTTGGGAAGGTAAACACATTGAGGCTCTGAAGGAACTTCACGGAGCCAACCCGATGGAATGGCAAGCGAAACACGCACCGAAAGACTTGAGGAAGTTTTTGTCCGGGATTCAGGTGGACATGGAGAAGGATTGAGGTAATTCGGGTGTCCGGGTGAATAAATTTTCGATAATGGAGATTCCATTGCCATGGTTGCCACCTTAAGTCTTTAAAATTTCTGCTGAAGAGAAACTCTGCTTTTCATTTTCCTATTCGACGGTCTAAAGAGGTTGCATCCTGTTGAATCCGTTATCTTATTGTGAAATAATCATTTCCATGAAAGCACTCCAACACCTTTCCAATTACATTGACCAAGTGGGCCTATCCGCGAAGAGCATTCGCTTTATAGCACTAGGTGGTGGGGTTCTCACAGCTGTTGGACACTACTTACATGGACCAAGTGTAGAATGGCAAATAATTTCAGGTACGTTGTTTTGGTTTGGACTTTTTGTCATGCTCGCCACCAATCTATTGCTGGTTTTCATCGATAGACAGTCAGTCGAAATCTTGAAATCTCTGTATGATGAGGAGAAGAAAAGTGATGGATTGGAGGGCCTCGCAAATGAGAATAAAGCTCTGATATCTTGGAATACGCTTATGAAGATTAATTTTGAGTTGCTGGATCGGGCTCTACTGAACCCGACGATGGACGAAGATTCGCGCTCTCGCATATTTAGTGCCGCCGTCAAGTGCGTTGCTGGACGAAAATATCAGCTTTTTGGCATCGAAGACGATTATCTAAATATTTCGTTGTACGAGTACTCTGATACTGATAAAAAGCTACACTGCATAGCTTGTTATCGCAGCCCTCCGTTTGACTCGGGGGGACCGTATCGTTCATGGAATAGCGGTGAAGGGCACGTTGGGAGAACGTTCGAGTTGAAGCGGGAGTGGGTCTGTCCTGACACGAGAGACCCCAACGTTGCGAATTGGTTCGAACCATCTTTAAAAAACAAGAAGGACACCGATAAGGAAAGATACATCTCACTCATTGCTGTTCCGATAGCTGTTGATGTAGATCGCCCACTTGGCGTCATCATTGTAACAAGCGACCAGCCGCAACGGTTTGTGAACCGGTCTGATGTAAACATCGACTCCAAAGCGCGGCACCCCGCTGTGGAAGCACTACAAGATATTGCTTCCCAACTGGCGCAACTTATGTGTATACTGAAAATGGGGGAATTGGACAGTAAAGAGGAAGAAGGTAATGGATAAAAAAGCGAATAGCGCTCGTAAGTTCGAGCCAGCAGAGACCGAGATTGGCCGTATTAATCGAAAGATTGAAAAAAGCGTATCCGGTATTGTTGCCGGGTCTCCTGGTGCAGTCGCTGAGACAATCCGTTTAGCCAAGGAGCGAGAGAAAATTCTTGTTGAACGTACAGCAAGAAAGTAAATTCTTGCTTGTCGCGATGGCCTTTGTCGGGGACCGTCTGTCCGTGATGTGGGAACTTGGCTAACTCTCGAAATACTATCCAAGAATCGTGTCCGTGCTGGTTGTGTCCCAATCGTCTTTGATGCCGATGCCAGCAAAAGAACTATCCCAGGATTTTCTATAAAAGCCCCTTGGACGACGAAGCGGTTGAGAGGCTATAGGAGGATTGCGAGAGATTTACCCAGAAGTGGTTCGCCGGATTTGCGCTACCGTGATAGCGCAAGGGGCGCGTCCGTTTCCTGACGTTGGTTCGAGTCCGGGAAAGTTTTACTTTCTTTTTTTGCCCGAAATTTTAGTGCAGAATCTTCTTTTATGCCAGTATTGTTCACATTCTTTCAGGGATAGTTTTATCCGCATATCTTCCATATCCATCTGCCGACGGAGCCCTCGAGAACGTCTGCCACAACCGCCCTTTACTGTCTTTACCTCCCTCCATCCCTAACCCGTCGCTCACAAAATTACGGGGACTAAGCCTATTCCGCAAAATTAAGGTCTCGGCGGGCGTCCTGCTTACTTAGAAATTATACGTAAACCCAAGAGTTCCGGTGTACCCCTCGGCTTCTTCTCCCCTGTTTGAAGAGACATCCACGGAAAGCGCATAGGTTTCATTCCATGTGTAGGTCACGCCGACGCCAACCTCAAAAATGGGTTCGTCAATCTCGGAGGTCAGCTTCATCTCGCCGATTCTGGTTTTGACGTCGCCGTCCAGCGGCAGGACGATGCCGGTGTCTATGCGCAGAAGGGCGCCGGAGGAGGACTCGTTTCGCAACACGCCCCTCCAGTCATATTGCATGCCGATGCCCGCGCGGCCCGTGATGACAACGCCGTCATCCAGCCTAACCGGCGTGCCTCCCGAATCGTTGAAGTCGTCAAGGTGAACGCTCGTCCACGCCAAATGCATTGACGGGACTATGTGGAAATTCCCGATGGCTACGTCGTAGCCGGTCTCAAAGCCCGCCGAGAATGCACCCGCGCCCGTATCAACGAGTCTGCTGTCCGTCTTAATCTCGTTGTTGAACGCCGAATACTGCACATGTCCGACAGCGAAAGCCCCCCTGCGGCTTTTCCAGTTCAACATGAATGCGGCCTTGAAATTGGGCGAGAAAATTTCGGCGGTGCCCGCCTCGACGGTGACATCCGTTGTCGCCTGTCCGATGCTGACATTTCCGCCGATTGTAAAGTTGCCATAGGAATCCAGCGCGGCATCGGCACCGATTACGGTGAAGGCGTTATCGATCTCGTGCACCGCAAGAGAACCGGAAAGCGGCTCGAACTCGTTGGAACCGCCCGAGACTTTTATCCAAATGCCCCCGTTGTTGCCGCGCCGCCTGCTTTGAAGCCGCTGCCGGTGGGATTCGGGAGCCGCAAGGTGTGCGATCATCACGGGAAACACCTCGTACGCCGCGCACTCCCGGGCCGTTTCCGAAGCCGCAGTCCCCGGCGTCGCCGCTTCGGCCGGAGAGGCCGTTGCCAGCAATGCGCCAAGCGCAAGCAACGATGCGCCAACAGGAAACGCCGCAAGGGAAACCAGCCCCCTCGGGCTCCCCCCGGACCGCCCGTCTCGGGTCAACTCGGAAAGAAACGGCTTCTGCGTGGATGCGTTCATTCTATTCCTCCTACTCCACTTCGGGATACTAAAATTGCAATTTCGAGTTCGATAGGATAATCCCGCTTCCCCTCCCTGTCAAACCCGAATCAGGCGCGAATATCAGGGCAGCCCGACAAGTTCCCGGGCGCGATTTAGGATGGGCCGCGCCAGACTTTCCGCGCGCGAGGCTCCGTCTTGGAGAACGCCGTCCAGGTAGTCGGCATCACCGCACAGGCGGCGCATCTCCTCGCCCATGGGAACCAGCCGCGCAACGGCAACTTCCGCCAAATCCTTTTTGAAGCCCGCAAAATTTCCTCCGCCGTAACGGCGCAAAACCTCTTCTCGCTTGACGCCCTCCAGCGCCGCGAATATGCCAACGAGATTTTCCGCCTCCGGGCGCCCTTCCAACCCGGCAACTTCTCCGGGAAGCGGATGCGCATCGGTTTTGGCTTTTTGAATTTTGCGCACAATGGACTCGGCATCGTCGGTGAGAAGGATGCGCGACATCTCGGATGCGTCCGACTTCGACATCTTGCTCTTGCCGTCGCGCAACGACATGACCCGGCAGGCCTCCGCGGTGATGAGGGGCTCGGGCTGCGGGAAGAAGACCTCCCCGCCGGCGAAATCGTTGTTGAATTTGGCCGCAATGTCCCTGGCGAGTTCAAGATGTTGTTTTTGGTCTTCGCCGACGGGGACGTGCGTTGCGTGGTAGGCGAGAATGTCGGCGGCCATGAGCACGGGATAGACGTAAAGCCCGACGGACGCGTTCTCGCGGTTTTTGCCGACTTTCTCCTTGAACTGCGTCATTCGGTTGAGCCATCCGATCCTTGCAACACAGTTGAACATCCACGCAAGTTCGGCGTGCGCGGTAACGCTCGATTGCGCAAAGATGACTTGCTCTTTCGGGTCAATGCCCGCGGCGATGTAAGCGGCGGCGGTCGCGCGGATGTTTTCGCGCAAGCGTTCGGGTTCCTGCCAGACGGTGATGGCGTGAAGGTCGACGATGCAGTAGATGCACTGGTAATGCCGCTGTAACTCGACGAACTGCACGATGGCGCCGAGATAATTTCCGAGATGGAGATCGCCGCTCGGCTGCACGCCCGAGAAAACTCTTTCTTGCGGTGTTGGTGTTGTCATGGTTTTTCTTGCTTGCGTGAGTATTGTGGTAGTGCGACTTCTATGATTTCGCGCCAGTGGGCGGCGCCGGTGAGCTGGCATGCCGCGGCGTAGGCGAGAAGCCCGGCGCAGAACAGCACGAACAGCACGCTCGCGCGCGCGAGGAGCCCGCTTCCGAGCGACTCCGCGAGGGGAGCGATGCCGCCGCCCTGGTGCAGGCCCCACACTACCACGACCATGACGGCGGCGGAAGCGAGAAATCGTCCTGCCCGTTTGCGCAGGCGTGCATCAAGAACAAGCTGCCCGCCCCTGTGCAGGACGACTCCGAGCAACGTTGCGTGCGTCCAGGCGGCGAGTGATGCGGCAATCGCGATGCCGACATAGCCGACGAAGAAGAAGCAAGCACAGGCTGCGGCGACGTAGACTCCGTTCGAGATTGCGTTGTAAAGGAGCGGCGTTTTCGTGTCCTGCCGGGCGTAGAAAACGGTCACGAAGATGTGCGCGAGGACGGCGCCGGGCAAACCCCATGCCATGACCGACAGGGCGGCGGCGGTCGCGCGCGTGTCGGATGCGGTGAAACGGGCACGCTCGAAGAGAACGTTAATGATGGGTTCGGATAACAGGAACAAAAGAACGGCGGCGGGCAGCGTAAGCAGCAATGCGAATTCCAGGGCGCGATTTTGACTCTTGAGAGCACGGTCGTGGCGGGTGCCGCGCCACTGCCTCGAAAGTTCCGGCAGCAGCACGACGCCGATGGAAATGCCGATGAGCGACAACGGCAGATGGTAGAGCCGCTCGGCATATTGGAGGAAGGAGACGGCGGACTCCTGGAAAGATGCGAGCGCACTGGTTACGAGTATGCTTCCCCAGCCGATGACACCGGCGAGCGCGACGGGCAAAAGCAGTCGCAGGAGCTTTTTCAATTCGGGGTTGGGACGCGGGAGTTGCAGCCGCCACTTCAAGCCGATGCGCCGCGAGGCGTAAATCAGAACGCAAAGTTGGACAACCCCGGCGACGGGACAGCTCCAGGCCAGCAGCAATGCGGGGTTTGCATTGTAGGGAGCCGCGACAAGCAGCGCGAAGATCATCGCAAGGTTGAGCAGTATGGGCACCGCCGCGCCGACCCAGAAACGTCCCATGGAGTTGAGCACGCCGCTCAGCAGGGTTACGAGGGACACAAGCAGCAAATACGGAAACGCGATGCGCGAGAACAGCGTCGCGAGCTCGATTTTGCCGGGAACGCTCGTAAAACCGGGCGCGAACACCAGAACGATGAACGGCATGAGCAACTCGAGCACGATGGTGACCGCGAACAATATGACGAGCAGCCAGTTGAGGATGATATTTGCGAAGCGGAACGCCCCGGCCCGGCCGGATTGCTCGAGATGGCCGGAGAACATCGGCACGAAGGCGGCGTTGAGCGCACCCTCCGCAAAAAGGGAGCGTCCGAGGTTCGCGAGCCGAAGCGCAATGAAAAAGGCGTCCGCACCGGCGCTTGTTCCCAGCACAGCGGTCATGACGATGTCACGGACGAATCCGGCGATGCGCGAGAGCAGCGTGTAGAAGGCGATGGCGAAAGTCGAGCGAAACATTCCCGTGCCGGTTCGCGGCGGGGGCGCGTCCGCACCGAGAGCGTCCTGCGGAAGAGGTCCCCGGTTCATGGCCGCAGCGATCGCAGCAGGCGCGTTCGCACGGTTTTCTGGCGTGCTCCGGATTTGATTTTCCCGCCGTTTTCCTCGCGCACGTAGAAAACGTCGAAAGCGCGTTCGCCGAAGGTGGTCACATGCGCGGAGGCGACCTTCAATTTCAACTCGAAGAGCGCGCGCGCGAGTTCGAACAGCAAACCGGGGCGGTCGAGTCCGCTGATTTCAATGACGCTGCGCTCGTGGGACGCGTCGTTGTCAACCCAGACCTCGCCTTCGATGTCGAAGGCTTCCCTGGATGCCTGGCGGGGCATCGCGCGCGGCTGCGAGAGAAGCGCGGGGGCGGCGTCTTCAAGAGCGTCGCAGACGGCCGCTTGCAAGCGCGCGAGTCGGGAGGGTTCGATGATGGCGCCGCCGTTGTGTTCGCGCAGTCGAAAGACATCCAGCGCCATGTTGTCTTCGGTTGTGAAAAGCCTCGCATCGACGATGGAAACATTCGCGCTCGCGCACGTTCCGGTGATGCTTGCGAACAGGCCCGGGCGGTCGTGCTGGTAGCAGATCATCTCCGTTGCCGAGCGGAATTTGTCGGGCATCATCCGCACGCGTTTGCCCGCTTTGTCCTGCGGCGGGGACATGGTGACTTCATTAATCATATCGGCGTGCCGTTTGTGGTCGCGGGTATCGAATGCGCTCCAATAATAGACGGAAAACCGCCCGAGGTAATTTTTGAGTCGCGCCTCGGACCAATGCGGGAGTTCCCCGGCAAGCAAATTGCGCTTGGCGTCGATATCCCCGCTTGACGGGAAAGAATGTCCGGTGAGCCGCGCTTGCGCGGCGTGATACAAGCGGCGCAGGAGCGTTCCCTTCCAGCCGTTCCACACGCCGGGGCCGACGGCGCGAATATCCGCAACGGTGAGCAGCAGAAGCAGCCGCAATCGTTCCGGCGAGCCGACATGCGCGGCGAAATCCTCAATGGTTTTGGAATCCTGTATGTCCCGCTTTTGCGCGAAGTCGCTCATGAGCAGATGGTTTTGAACGAGCCATGCGGCGGTATCGGCCTGCTGCGCCGGAAGGCCGAGCCGTCCGGCGATGTGTTTGGCGAGTTGCGCGCCCGCGACGGAATGGTCCTGTTTGCTTCCCTTGGCAACGTCATGCAGAAAGACGGCAAGCGACAACGCCGCACGGTTGCGCTTGCGATGCACGAGACTTGAGGCGAGCGGGAGTTCTTTTTCCGAGTCGCCGTTTTCGAGCTGCCGGAGTTCCTGCAGGGCGTTGAGCGAGTGTTCATCGACGGTGTAGTGGTGGTACATGCCGAACTGCATGAGTCCGACAATCCTGCCGAACTCGGGGATGAACCGGCCCAGCACGCCCATTTCATTCATCTCGCGCAGGATGTTTGCGGCGCCGGGGGAGAGGAGGCACTCGAGGAAGAGCCTGTTGGCCCGTGCATCGCCGAGCAGTTCGGAGTCAATGCGATGGAGCTGCGAGGCAAGCAGCGTGACAAGATGCGGATGCAGGGTGGCGCGGTGCGTTGCCCGCACGAGAAACAAACGAATGAAATTGACGGAATCCTTTTCGAAGATGTCGTCGGCACGGGCGTTGAGTCTTCCGTTTTTGATGGTGAAATCGCCGACGTCGATGTCCGCGGCGCGGCGGGACGCAAGCATTTTGGGAGGACGCTTGTTTCCCTGCTGCTCGAGTTCGGCGCAAAGAATCCTCGTGAGCCGTCCGCTTTGCCGCGCAACGGTGAAGTATCTCTTCATGAAGCCTTCGACGGCCGAGAGTCCGGGCTTGTCCCTGAAGCCCCATGCCTGCGCAACGTGGAGTTGCGCTTCAAATGTCAGGCGGTCTTCGGCGCGTTTGGACCAGAAATGGAGTTCGCACCGCGTCGCCCAGAGAAAATTATAGCAGGAGCGCAGAACGGCGTAATCTTCCCGCGTGAACAATCCGGCTCGCACCATCTCGCTCGGCTTGCGAAGCCGGCAGGCATATTTGGCAAGCCAGAAGAGGGTGTCGAGGTCGCGCAGCCCTCCTTTGCTCTCTTTGACGTTCGGCTCGACGAGATACCGGGATGCGCCGAAGCGATGGTGGCGTTCGTCCCGCTCGTTCAGTTTTGCGTCAATGAAGTCGGCGCCGTTCGTGCCTGCGAGATGTTCGTGGAATTGCGCCTGCCATTCGGCGAAGAGATTCTCGTCTCCGGCGACGAGTCGCGCATCAAGCATGGCGGTGCAGGTTGCGAGGTCGCGCACGGCGAGGAGGGAGCCTTGCGGCGAACGCGATGCATGCCCCACGACAAGCCCGATGTCCCAGAGCGTGAGAAGCATGTATTCGACCAGCGTTTCCTCCCACGGCGTGGATTTATACGGATGGAGAAAGAGAAGGTCGAGATCGGAAGCGGGCGCGAGGGTGCCGCGTCCGTACCCGCCGGTGGCTGCGATGGCAAGGCGCTCGCCTTCGCTCGGATTGGGCCGGCGGAAGACGTAGCGGCAAACGAAGCGGTAGAGTTCCGCGAGGATGTCGTCGTGGAGGCCGGCGATGGCGGTTGCGCAGGACCGGCCCCGGCGCGGATGCTCCCGAAGCGACCGCCGCGCGCCTTCGAGTCCGGCGGTCCGAAACGCGCGCAGACGTTCAACGAGGAGCCGGCGCAGCGCGTCGCTGTCGATGTCCCGGTTGTTTCGCGCGATGCCATCGAGCGCGCGCCGCAACGGCGCGCGTTTCGATTCTCCGTCCGCACACGCGGACGCGGGACGCTCGATCATCTCGGCGGAAAGCGTTGCGTGCGGATTCAAGATTCTTTTTCGTCGTTGATGAGGGACTCGAGCCGGTAGAGCATGTCGAGGGCTTCGCGCGGCGAGAGTTTGTCGGGCGATATCTTCTCGAGCATTGCCAGCGCAGGATGTTCGCGCACGCTCGGCTTCGGTGCCTGCTGCGCATCGGCGTCAAAGAGAGGCTTGTTTTGCCTCTCCTGTGCTTCGAGCGCGTCGAGTTTCTCGCGTGCACGCTTGATGGTGTAGGCGGGAAGCCCGGCGAGGCGCGCGACTTGTATGCCGTAGGATCCGTCGGCAACTCCGCGCGCGACTTCGTGGAGAAAAATGATATCGCCCTGCCATTCGCGCGAGCGCATGGTGACGGTATCGAGGTTGTCCAGTTGTTCGCGCAGTTCGGTGAGCTCGTGGTAATGCGTCGCGAAGATTGCACGGCAGCGGTTGACGTCGTGAAGATATTCGACGACGGCCCCGGCAATGGCGAGCCCGTCGAAGGTGGCGGTTCCGCGTCCGATTTCATCCAGGATGACGAGGCTTTTGTCAGTTGCCTGGTTGAGGATGATGGCAGTCTCGATCATCTCGACCATGAAGGTCGACCGCCCGCCGGCGAGATCGTCGGCAGCGCCGACGCGCGAGAAAACCCTGTCGATGACTCCGATATGCGCATGCCCGGCGGGAACGAAACATCCCGCCTGCGCAAGGATTGCAATAAGGGCGTTTTGCCGCAGGAAGGTCGACTTGCCCGCCATGTTCGGGCCGGTGAGCAGCCAGATCCGCTTGTCGGCAACGCGCAGCGACTCATCGGAAGAGTCTTCGGTTTCGGAAAGGTTCAGCGCGCAGTCGTTCGGAACGAATTCGGTGCTTGCGGTGCGGGAGGCCTCAACGACCGGATGGCGTCCGCCTTGAATGTCGAAGACGCTTGAATCATCGACCTTGGGTCTTGCGTATTCGCCGCTTTGGGCGACCTTCGCGAGCGCGGCGAAAACGTCGGCGCGCGCGAGCGCCGCCGCGATGGTTTTGATGGCGCTTGCGGACTCTAAAACTTCGGCGCAGATTTTTTCGAATATCTTGCGCTCCATATCGAGCGCGCGCTCGGCGGAATTTTGCACCCGCTCGGCAAGGTCGACGAGTTCGGCGGTGGAGAAACGCACGGCGTTTGCCATGGTCTGGCGATGAACGAAGGTTTCCTTGAAGGGGTCTTGCGTCAGCCTTTCCGCGGTGCCCGAGGGCGCCTCAATGTAGTAACCGAGGATTCCGTTATACTTGATTTTAAGGGCCTGGATTCCGGTCTCTTTGGAATATCGGGTTTGCATCGCGGCAATGACGTTGCGGGAGTCGTCCCGAAGTTTCCGCTGTTCATCGAGTTCCGCATCATAACCCTCTGCTATCGCCCCGCCCTCGCGCATATGCGCCGGGGGCGTTTCAACCAGGATGTTTTGCAGGTGCGCTTCGAGATTTACGCAAAGCGAACCGATGTCATCGACAATCTGCCGGAGCGTTTGGGGCAATTCCTGCGCCGCCAACTCGGCTTTGACGGCGTGGGCGGCGTGAAGGCCGTCGCGCAGCGTTCCAAGGTCGCGCGGAGCGCCGCGTTCGAGGGAGAGCCTTCCGAGCGCGCGTGGCATGTCCGGGACGCTGCGCAGGAGCGTTCGAATTTGCGAACGCAACACATCTTCCTCAAGCAGAAAGCCGACGGCATCGAGTCGCGCATTGATTGCAACAGGATCGAGCAGGGGCGCTACGAGATATTCTTTCAGGGTTCTGCCGCCCGCGCCCGTGACGGTCTTATCGATGGCGCCGAGCAGAGAGTCCTTTTTTTCACCGGAGACGGAGCCGATGAGCTCGAGGTTTTTGCGCGTTGCCGGATCAATCCCCATGGTGTCGGCTTGCGCGGACCGCTTGGGCGCTTCGAGGGTCGGGACTTTTCCCGCTTGGGTTGTTTCAATGTATCCGACGAGCGCGCCGCAGGCCTTGAGTTCGAGTTTCGTATACGGCGCAATGCCCTCAAGGGATGCAACCTGCAGCATTCGAGTGAGGCGCTCGGCACCGAGGGTCGGGGAGAAGTCCTGATCGGTGAGAGGCGTAACGACCCCGGTTTTTTCGGCTTCAAGGGCCTGGACGGGTTCGAGCGCAAATGCACTCTCGGAAACAAGAAGCTCCCCCGGGGAAAGCCGCGCGAGTTCGGCGGAAAGATCGTCGAGGGACACTTCATGCGTGTAAAAACTTCCGGTTGAAACGTCCGCCCATGCGAGTGCGCAGTTCTCTTTCGCGATCGCAAGCGCCGCAAGGAAATTGTGGGACTTGGCATCGAGAAGGTTTTCTTCGGTAATGGTTCCGGGAGTGACGATGCGCACGACCTTCCTGTTCATTACAACTCTAGCGTGTCGTTTTTTTCCGGTCGCGGACGTGGGAACCTGTTCGCCGGTTTGCTCGCAAACGACGACGCGGAAACCCTTGCGGATGAGTTTGTGGAGATAGGTCTCGGCGGAGTGGACGGGCACGCCGCACATCGGAATTTCTCTTCCCGCATGCTTGCCCCGGCGCGTCAGAGCAATGTCGAGAGCTTCGGAGGCTTTTTCGGCGTCCTCGAAAAAGAGTTCGTAAAAGTCACCCATTCGATAAAAGAGCAGGGAATTCGGGTGTTCCCGCTTGATGCCTATATATTGCTGCATCATGGGGGTGAGTTTCGCGCGCGGGGAAGATACCGACACGTCGGAAGCATCATCAGGGAGGTCAAGCGGGAGCAGATCTTTCACAGGTATGTTTTCCCACGAAAGAGAGCCGGTTTCAAGGGAGGTTTGGGCTCGGGATTGGCTTGGGAAGGGATTTGTGGCATAAGAATCGGATTGGAAACCCTTCTCCGGCGCGGTCCCCCCAAACCAACCACGCCGGAGGCGACGCCCCCCGGTCCTCCTCACCTCATGGCGACGGGGGGCGTCACTTTATTCCCGGAGAATGTTGGGATGGAAACACGGACGATTCAGACTTTATTTCGGCGGCTGTCGAGCGCGTTACCGGAGCCCCGAGGCGAACTCTTTTACACCAATGAATATACGCTGCTGGTTGCGGTGGTGTTGTCGGCGCAAGCGACGGACAAGGGCGTCAACCAGGCGACGCCGGCTTTGTTCAAGATTGCCGACACTCCCGAGAAGATGATCGCCCTGGGGGAGAAAAAAGTGCGCGACCATGTCAAGACGATCGGGCTTTACCGGTCAAAAGCCGCCAACATCATCAAACTGTCAAAACAATTGCGCGACCGGCATGACAGCCGTGTTCCCAACGACCCGGAAGCGTTGATGGCGCTGCCGGGAGTCGGACGCAAGACTGCCAATGTCGTGCGCAATATCGCGTTCGGCGTGCCGACCATTGCGGTGGACACACATGTCTTTCGGGTGTCCAACCGCACCGGCCTGGCGAAGGGAAAGAATCCCCTTGAGGTTGAATACGCCCTGGAGAAGAATGTGCCGAAAAAATACCGCCTGCATGCGCATCATTGGCTGATATTGCACGGGCGTTACCACTGCAAGGCGCGCAAACCCGACTGCCCCGCCTGCATCCTCAAGGACCTGTGTGAATTCAAGGACAAAACGGTAAAACAATGAACGATAAAAAATTTGATGTATCTGCAATCGGCAACGCGATTGTCGACGTAATTGCCGATGCGGACGAGGGTTTTCTCGAGCGCGTCAAAGTGGCCAAGGGCGGAATGCGCTTGATCGACGCGGATGAAGCGCGCGAAATCCGCAATTTGATGGGCAAGGCGGTGGAGACGCCGGGAGGTTCGAGCGCGAATGCGATTGCGGGCGTTGCGTCCCTGGGGGGACGAACGGCATTCAGCGGGAAACTGGGCAAGGACCAATTCTGCGAGATTTTCCTCGACAGCCTCCGCGCACAGGGCACGCGGGCCGCCTTGACGGTTGATTCGGAATTTGAAACGGGGCGCTGCCTGATTTTGGTAACCCCGGATGCGGAACGCTCAATGCTGGCGTGCCCGGGCGCGTCGCTTCATGCGGGCCCCGAAGACCTTGACAGCGATATCCTGCAACAATCGAAGATTACGCTGGTCGAGGGATATATCTGGTCTTACGAAAAGGGACGCGGGATTCTCGAAACAGTAATCGAAAGCTCGAAAACATCGGGCGCGAAGGTGGCGCTGTCCCTTCCCAACCCGGAAGCAATTACGCCGGCGCGCGATGAAATATTCGCGCAATTGGAAAACGACATCCACATCATCTTCGGCAACGAGGAGGAAACACTCGCCCTTTACGGCGTTGACGATTTTGACCAGGCCGTCCGCATGGCCCGCGGCAACAACTATGTCGCGGCGCTGACCCGGAGCGAAAAAGGATCGACCCTGGTTCACGGCGACGGCGTTTACGAGATTCCCATAACCCCCGTTCATGCCGTCGATGCGACCGGCGCGGGAGACCTCTACGCGGCGGGACTGCTCTACGGCTTGTCGCAGGGCTGGGAACTGCCCCGTTGCGGCGCGCTGGCAAGCCAAACCTCCGCCAACATCGTCGCCCAATACGGCGGACAACCCCGCTCCTCCCTCGCTTCTCTGGTTGAAAAAGTTTAAGCGCGCTTGCGCTCTGCCCCCTCGTTCGCGACGGGCATGGTTTCTCTCTTATACTCTCCTATAAGGAGATTGGTCATGTCGCCGACATGGAAGGTGTACGGTCCAATCTCGGAAACCGGCGTTATCTCTGCCGCCGTTCCGGTCATGAAACACTGCTCGAAGCTTTCCATCTCCTCGGGCCTGATTGCACGCTCGATGACTTCAATGCCGCTGTCCCGTGCCAATTGGATAACCGTCCGCCTTGTGATGCCGTCAAGGAAACAGTCCGGCGTCGGCGTCAGCAGTTTGCCTTTCTCGACGAAGAAGATGTTTGCGCCGGTCGCTTCCGCCACAAGCCCGCGATAATCGAGCATGAGCGCGTCGGCATATCCTTTTGCCTCCGCGGCATGCTTGGAGAGCGTGCAAATCATGTAAAGTCCCGCGGCTTTGGAGTCGCACGGAGCCGTTTGCGGCGACGGGCGCCGGTATTCGGCGATATCGAGGCGAAGGCCCTTGAGCTGCGCTTCCGGGTCGAAATATCTTCCCCACTCCCATGCGGCAATCGCGAGGTGAATCGACGAGCGCTGCGCCGAGATTGCCATCATCTCGCTTCCGCGCCAGGCAACGGGACGCACATACCCGGACTCAATGCCCTGCGCTTCCACCACCTTGCGGCAGGCGTCGTCGATTGCCTCAACGGAATAGGGAATCTTGAATCCGAGGATTTCCGCAGAGCGAATCAGGCGCTGCGAGTGCTCGCGAAGCTTGAAAATCTCGCCGCCGTAGATGCGCTCGCCTTCGAAAACGCAACTGGCGTAGTGCAGTCCGTGCGAAAGCACATGCAAGCGCGCCTCCCTCCAGGGCACGAGATTCCCGTCAAACCAAATCTGTCCGTCACGGTCGGAAAACATTGTTTTACCTCATTGTTACCCTGTCACAGGCGATTGGTGTTACTACCACGTTGTGCTAGTTTGTGTCAATGGTAGCGGAAGGCGAGCGGCATATACTGGTTGTTGATGACGATGAGCGGATTCGCAAGTTGTTAAAGCGGTATTTGTCGTCGCACGGATACCGTTCAAGCGCGGTTGGAGACGTTGCGGAGGCGAAGCGTCTGCTGGGGGATGTCTGCTTTGATTTGCTGATTGTGGATGTGATGATGCCGGGGGAGACGGGCCTGGACCTGACGCGGGATGTCCGCGCCGGCTCGGACGTTCCCATTCTGATGCTGACGGCGCGTGCCGAGAGCGAGGAACGGATTGAAGGGCTGGAGCACGGCGCATCGGACTATCTGACCAAACCGTTTGAGCCGAGGGAATTGCTGTTGCGTGTGAGGAATTTGCTGCGTTCGAGGGTGGCGGCCCCCGTGCATGAGGTTCGCGCGGTCGTGTTTGGAGAGTTTCGTTTTGAAACAAGCGACTTGCTGTTGTACCAAAACGGCGTGCGCGTCACCCTGACGGGCGCGGAATTGAAACTGCTGGATGCGTTTGCGAGATCGCCGGGGCGGATATTCTCCCGCATGGACATTCGCGAGTGGGGAGACGCGGAACAAGAGCGCTCGATAGACGTTCGGATTAATCGATTGCGCCGCAAGATTGAACCGGATCCGCGCCATCCGGTTTACCTGCAAACGCTGCGCGGACAGGGCTATGTGTTTCGCCCGGATGAAATCGTTTACAGCGCGGATTGAGTGAAAATGTTGTTTTTAAAAAACTGGCTTCCGAAAGGGCTTTACACGCGGTCCTTGGCGATTGTGATTGCGCCGATGGTGATATTGCAAGCGTTGCTGAGTTACATTTTCATGGAGCGCCACTGGATTTTGGTGACGCAAAAGCTTTCCGAGGCGACCGTGAGCGAGATTGCCTTTGTGGTTTCGCTTTACGAAAACCTGCCCGTCGAGCAACGCGCCGACACGCTGAAGCGATGGGAGAGTTTTGCATTGGAAGATTTGCATTACTCCCTTTCATTCCGTGAAAAAACCGAGGAAACCTTGAAGCCTTTTCCGGAGACGCTCCGGGGTTTTGCGCTGCTTGATTTTCCGCAAGAGTTTTTGAAGGAGACGTTGGAAAAACGCATTCCCTATCCCTCGAGCCTGGCGCTTGATGAAAACAGAAAACGCGTGCACATTCGCATCGATCTGGGCGAGAGCGTTTTGAATGTGGACGCGCTTCGCAGCCGCGTGGTCGCGACCAACAGCCATATTTTTTTGGTGTGGATGTTGTCGATATCCCTGGTGCTGATCATCGTTGCAATACTGTTTTTGCGCAACCAATTGCGCCCCATAAAGCGGCTGGCGGTGGCGGCGGAGCGCTTCGGCATGGGACGCGACCTGCCCGGCTTTCGTCCGGCGGGAGCGATAGAGGTTCGCCAGGCGGCCCGCGCGTTTATGACCATGCGCGAGCGCATTAAAGCGCAGATGGAGCAGCGCTCGATATTGATGGCGGGGGTAAGCCACGACCTGCGGACCTCGCTGACGCGGTTCCGCCTGCAATTGGCGATGCTGGAAGAAAAGGATGCCGACGTTGATGCGTTGCTTCGCGACGTCCAGGAAATGGAGCACATTTTGGAAATGTATCTGCTGTTCGTCCGGGACCACCGCCAGGAAGCGTTCGAACGGGTTGATGTTGTCGCGCTGCTGAAGGAGTTGCGCGCCGAATCCATCACGCCGGAAAAGATTCGCCTGGATCTGCCCGATGCGCTGCGCGTGCTGCTGCGGCGCAATTCAATCAAAAGATGCCTGGGGAATTTGATTGAAAATGCGGACAAGCGCGCTTCGAATGTTTTGGTTCTCGCCCGAATTGACAGCAACGGCATCGAGATTGCCGTCGAAGACGACGGCACGGGCATCGCCGAGGAGGACAGGGAAATTGTTTTTGAGCCGTTTCAGCGTCTGGAGGATTCCGGCAACCGGGATGTTTCGGGGAGCGGCCTGGGCCTGGTGATAGCGCGCGATATCGCACGCGGACACGGAGGTGACATTGTGATTGAAACTTCGGAGGCTCTCGGGGGCGCCCGCGTGATTCTCCGCCTGCCCCACACTCTTGGCAGCGGCGCGAGCGAGGAGGAAGTTGAGGCATCACGCCGGTTATGAAACCGCAGGAGGAAACAGGCTAAACCTTTCTACTCAAAATCCCCCCTAAAATCCGACTCTTTTCAA
>JAPOUT010000040.1 GCA_026708545.1 Hyphomicrobiales bacterium | reverse complement strand
CCTTCATCAGAAAACGCTCGCGCGCCTGGTCCAGGTCCTCCGGCGTATCCACCCCGACGGGAACCTCCTCCAGCATCGCCGCGCAAATCTTCATCCCCCAATCCAGCGCACGCAATTGTTCCAAACCTTCGCCAATCTCGCGCTCCGAAGGCTCCATTAAAGCAAAACGCTCAAGGGCACGGCGTCGATACGCATATATCCCGATGTGATGGTAGAAGGGTCCTACCACGCCGCCATCCTCCCACTTCGCCGGTGCGCGGGTGAAATCCTCCGCCTCGGCGATGCCGTCATGCCACGCGCCCAGCACCGCCTTGACGACATGCCTGTCCGACGCCTCCCGCTCGTTGCGAATTCTCCCGACCAGCGTGGCAATGTCGGCCTCGTCGTCCCGCACGAGCGCGTCAACGACCCGCCACAACCCCTCGGGAGGAAAATCGGGCATGTCACCTTGCAGGTTGACGACGATGGCATAGTGGTGCTCAACGGCATTCATGACAGCCTCGAAAATCCTGTCCGTCCCCGAAGCATGGTCCTTGCTCGTCAATACTCCCACGCCTCCGGCACTCTCTATGGCATCAACGATCTCGGCGTCATCGCCTGCAACCATGACATCAACCTCGCAACCGCCCGAATTTTTTGTCAGAATCTCGGCCCCGGCCGCCCCCGCACGCCACACATGCACAATCATCGCCTCGCCGCAAATGTCCGCGAGGGGCTTGCGGGGCAGCCGGCGCGAGCCCAGACGCGAAGGAATGACCACCGCTATTCTCCATTCTTGCTGATCGGGTGAAAATGACATAGACTCGGCTCCTCAACGCAAACGAAACACACTTGAACTATTGTAATGGATTCTTTCGAACTTAACAAAATCGCCGGGGCCGTGCTGTTTGCGGTCCTGATTATTCTCGGGGTGCAAAACCTTGCCGGCGTCATCTACGCCACCGGCACGGCCGATGCCAACGCATACATCGTTGAGGGCGTCGAGACCGCGTCCGCCGTCGCGTCCACGAACGATGCCGAAGCAATCGCGGGCGCCCCGTCCCTCGCTATGCTGCTTGCAGGCGCGGACGGCGAAGTCGGCGAGAAGGTCGCCAGGAAATGCGCCACATGCCACACCTTCGATAGCGGCGGCGCCAACAAGGTCGGCCCCAACCTGTGGAACATCATCGGGCATGCCGTTGCCGCGAGGGAAGGTTTCTCATACTCCGCCGCGATGGTGGAGTTTGGAGGCGCGTGGGATTACGAACGACTCGATGACTTCCTCGAAGCGCCGAAAAAATCCGTCCCCGGCACGAAGATGAGTTTCGCGGGCGTGCGCAAACCGAAAGACCGGGCGAACCTGATCGAATACATGCGTTTGCTTTCCGACTCGCCGCCGCCCCTGCCGCCGGTCGGAGGAGAATTGCAGTAGGATGGGAACGGCACACCCGAACCGGCGCAGAACCGTCTCCTCCGCTCTCGCGGGCGCCCTCGCCTTTCTCGCCTCCTACACCGCCCTCGCCCCGTGCGCACATGCGCAGGACTCCTGGCTGCACGCGCATTCCCTTATCGGAACGCCCAAATATGAAGACGGCTTCGAGCATTTTGACTATGTCAATCCCGATGCGCCGAAAACCGGATCCGTGACATATTCCGCCATCGGAACCTTTGACAGCCTCAACCCGTTTATCGTCAAAGGCAATCCGGCGTCGGGAGTGGGACTCATTTACGACTCGCTCATGACTCCTTCCTACGATGAATCCTCGTCTCAATACGGACTCATCGCCGAGGCGATGTCATTTCCCGCGGACTTTTCGTCCGTAACCTTCCGGTTGCGCAAAGAGGCCCGTTTCCCCGACGGTGAAAACATTGAAGCGCAAGACGTCGCGTGGAGCTTCGATATGCTGCGGCAGCACGTCCCTCTCTATCGCGACTATTACGCCGATGTCGAAGATCACGAAATCCTGTCCCCGCAGGAAATCCGCTTCAACTTCTCCCAGAAAAACAACAAGGAACTCCCTTACATCATGGGACAGCTGCTCGTTCTGCCGAAACATTACTGGGAGTCGGACGAACGCGTCTTCGACGAGACCTATTTGGACCCGCCGATGGGATCGGGAGCGTATCGGATCGGAGAGTTTCAGCCCGGACGCTTCATCTCCTACGAGCGGATCGACGATCACTGGAGCAAAGACCTCCCCGTTAACCGGGGAAAGAACAACTTCAAAACCATCCGGATCGAATATTTCCGCGACCGTGAAGTCGCCCTGCAGGCATTCCTTTCGGGCGACTACGACTTTCGCATCGAGAACACCGCGAAGTCCTGGGCGGAAGGATACGAATCCCCCGCGCTCGAAAACGGCGACATCATCAAGGCGGAGTTTTCCCAGGGCAACGTTGCACGAATGCAGGGATTCGTCTTCAACGTAAGACGCGAAAAATTCTCCGACCGCCGGGTGCGCCGCGCCTTCGATCTCGCCTTCGACTTCGAATGGACCAACCGCACTTTGTTTCACGGACAATACGAGCGCCTGCACAGTTACTTCGACAACTCCGAACTCGCTTCGAGGGGGCTTCCCGATGGACGGGAGTTGGAGATTCTCGAACGCTTTCGGGACGACCTGCCCGAACAACTCTTCACCACACCTTATGAAACACCCGTCTCCGACGGCTCGGGAAACATTCGCGGCAATCTGCGCAAAGCGAAAAAACTGCTCTCGGAAGCGGGATGGGAAATCAAGGACGGCGTCCTCGCCCATGTGCAAAGCGGCGAAACCATGGAAGTCGAAATCCTGATCGTTCAACCGAACTTTGAGCGCATTCTGCTTCCGTACAAAAAGAATCTGGAGCGTTTGGGAATCAACTTGTCGTTGCGCATTGTCGATTCAACGCAATATCTAAACCTCCTGCAGTCCTTCGATTACGACATGATTGTCTCCGGTTTCGCCCAGTCGCTCTCGCCGGGAAACGAGCAGCGCGAGTTCTGGGGCTCCCAGGCCGCGGACCGGGAAGGTTCGCGCAATTTCATCGGCATCAAAAGCGCAACCATTGACGCGCTTATCGAAGAACTCATCTTCGCCGAGGACCGCGAACATCTCGTCGCGGCAACCCGCGCCCTTGACCGCGTGCTCCTGTGGCGGCACTACATCGTCCCGAACTGGCATTCCCCGAAAGAACGCGTCGCCTACTGGAAGCATCTCGGGCACCCGGAACAGCTGCCGGCTTTTTCGCTGGGCTTCCCGACCATCTGGTGGCATCAGGGCGAGTAGGAGGACAAGGGTATGAAAATGCGCATCATCGCATTCGCCCTGCTCGCACTTGCCGCGTTCGATGCACACGCCGAGCCCTCCCACGGCATCGCGACCTTCGACAATCTCAAATACCCGCCGGACTTCACCCACTTCGAATACGCGAACCCCGATGCCCCGAAGGGCGGAACCCTTTCCCTCGTCGGTTCCATGGTCCTCTACAACGCATCCTTCCTGACCTTCGACACGCTCAACGGATACATATTGAAAGGCAATGCGCCGCAAGGTTTGCGCCTCGTCTTCGATACACTGATGGTGCGCGCCGAGGACGAGGAGGACAGTCTCTACGGACTCGTCGCCCGCAGCGTCGAATTTTCCGACGGGCATGCAACCGCAACCTTCAAACTGCGTGAAGCCGCACGCTTCCACGACAACACGCCCCTTACAAGCGAGGATGTCGCTTTCTCCCTTGAAACGCTCCAACAGCACGGGCATCCCCTCATCCGGCAAAATCTTCGCAATCTCTCCGCCATCGAAACACCCGACGCGCACACTCTCGTGCTACGACTCGGGGGTCCCAACCCCAAGAACCTTGCAGCCTCCATAGCGGTGCTGCCGATATTCTCCAAAGCATTCTACGAAGACCACGACTTCACCCAGGCGACCCTTGAACCGCCGCTTGGCTCGGGCCCCTACCGCATCGGCGACTTTGCCCCCGGACGCCAGATTACCTATGAGCGCGTTCCAGACTATTGGGGCTCCGACATCCCCGTCAATCGCGGACGCTGGAATTTCGACGCCGTTCGCTACGAATATTTCCGCGACAGAACCGCCCAGTTCGAAGCCTTCAAGGCCGGCGCGTATCTTTTCCGCGAGGAATTCACCTCGAAAGTCTGGGCGACCGAGTACAACTTCCCCGCCGCTGAAGACGGACGCGTTGTGAAACTCGTTCTGCCGGACCAGCGTCCTTCCGGTGCGCAGGGATGGTTCCTCAACACAAGGCGCGAGAAATTCTCCGACCCGCGCGTGCGCGAAGCCCTCATCAACGCTTTCGATTTTGAATGGTCCAATCGAACCTTGTTTTACGGTCTCTACGAACGCACCGGGAGTTTCTTCGAAAACTCCCCGATGAAAGCGGACGGCCCGCCTTCGGCGGAAGAGGTCGCGTTGCTGAAACCTTGGCGTGAACAACTTCCCGACGAGGTTTTCGGCGAGCCCTACAGCCCGCCGATGTCCGACGGCTCCGGCAAGGACAGGCGGCTTCTTCGCGCGGCCTCCCGCCTTCTCGATGATGCCGGCTGGAGCATCCGGGACGGCGAGCGAAAAGATTCCAACGGCACAAGATTAAGCGTCGAATTCCTTATCGATCAGCCCACCTTCGAACGCGTGATCGCACCTTACATTAAAAACCTCGAAGCGCTCGGCATCGAAGCGAACATCCGGCTGGTCGACTCGGCGCAATACCAGGAACGCCTCAAATCGTTCGACTATGACGTCGTAACGCAACGCTTCGCCCTCGCGCCCATCCCCGGCGTCGCAATTCGAAACTTCTGGACATCCCCGACCGCGGACACTCCGGGCAGTTACAACCTCTCCGGCATTGCGGATCCCGTTGCCGATGCGCTCACCGAGACGGTTCTCACCGCGCAGACGCGCGAAGAGCAAATCACCGCCGCCCGCGCGCTTGACAGGGTTCTTCGCGCCGGACGCTACTGGGTGCCGCACTGGTATAAGGCCAAATACTCGCTCGCCTTTTGGGACGAGTTCGAGCGTCCGCGGATACAACCGAGCTACGGGCGCGGCGTCATCGACACTTGGTGGCACAAGTCGGAAAACGGCGAAGGGTCTG
>JAPOUT010000042.1 GCA_026708545.1 Hyphomicrobiales bacterium | reverse complement strand
TGCTCCTCAAACTATAACGGTTGAAAATTTCAAGCATGACTCTTTCGGTGATTGGAGTGCTTCATCCGGATGGGCGCATGGAATACGACCTGAAGATGGTAAGCTTGGTTGGCAAGTCTATGGCGAAGCTCTTTCATACGAGGCAATAAATCCGACTTTTAATGGTGCTACTTATAGAGGCGACACCGTTACAAGAAGGTCTGATGATAGCATAGAAGCGGGTAATGTTCATATCACTTTAAAAGTAAATCAGTCTGGTGATTTAAAGAAGATGAAGTTTAAATTTGTTGGATCGGATTATGAGTGGAACAAGAATTTGAAGTTTGGAAAGAACGCTCAATATAACGGTCAGGAGTTTATGACTAACAGATATAAGATTAGAAAAGGACAGAAAACAGGGATACGAGGTTCTATCTTCGGAGAAAATGCTGATCTTATTATGGGTACATTCGGTCATAAGAAAATTGGTGTGAAAAACGGCACCTTCGGGGCTGAAAGGGACGACGTAGAGTTTAAGTAAATCAAGGGATTATAGCCTGTATATTTGAAACTGTAATCTCCTAGAAAACCCCCTAGCCATTCCTTTGGCTAGGGGGTTTCTCCTTTCTAAATATCGGCATAAGGCAACTGCGCGGTGGAAACCGAATCCGTTGCCTCACAGGGCGATACAGGCGGTTCTACGGAACTGTCATCCGGGCAAGGGCTAAAAGCAGCCGATTCACAATTTCAGTTGAATTTTCAGCGATTATGGACGAATCGATCGAATCGGAGCTTGTGACAACAGGTATATCACTCCGAAAAAAAAAAAAAAAGGCCCGGCAGGATGATTTCTCATCCCAACCGGACCTGCTCAGCTGAGCATGCCACTCTGTTTCCGTCTTCGAGAATGCTTCTATATCCGAATGGATAAACTCCCTATGAAGGATCGAGTGGTCTTCCAAGTCCGCCGAAGCGGTAACAACGAGAGTATCCTACATTAAGCAGAAGATGTCGAGCTGTCCATTTTGTACTTAGGGGAACGACAATACAAAAAGACTTTTTGGTTCCAGGCTACGGGGAAACAACGACGACAGGACGCACCTTTACTGTTTCCAACTTTCCGGAACCCCTTAAAATCGCACATCAGAATCTGTCCGAGTGCCGACCGGAAGCGCACCCCAGCGTTGAGAACATCCCGGTCAGATGTTTTCCGTCAATGACCCAGAATCTGGCTCAAGAAGAGTTTCGTCCTGTCGTTGCGCGGCGAGGTGAAAAATGCCTCGGGCTCGTTCTGCTCGACGATCTGCCCCTCGTCCATGAAGATGACGCGGTTGGCGACGCGGCGCGCAAATCCCATCTCGTGCGTGACGCATATCATCGTCATGCCGCCCTCCGCCAAGTCCACCATCACATCGAGAACCTCCTTGATCATCTCCGGGTCCAGCGCCGAGGTCGGCTCGTCAAAGAGCATGACCGCGGGATTCATGCACAACGCCCGTGCAATCGCAACGCGCTGTTGCTGTCCACCAGATAGTTGTCCGGGATATTTCAGCGCCTGGTCGGGAATCTTGACGCGCTTGAGATAACTCATCGCTATATCGGTGGCTTCCGATTTTGACATGCGGCGCACCCATATCGGCGCAAGGGTGCAATTCTCGAGGATGGTGAGATGGGGGAAGAGATTAAAGTGCTGAAAACACATCCCCACCTCGCGGCGAATCTCGTCAATTTTCTTGAGGTCGTTGCTGAGCTCGATGCCGTCAACGACGATGGAACCCTCCTGGTGCTCTTCAAGGCGGTTGATGCAGCGGATGAGCGTCGACTTGCCCGAGCCCGACGGTCCGCAAATCACTATCCGCTCGCCCTGGCGCACCTGCAGGTTGATGTCCCTCAGCACGTGAAAACTGCCGAACCATTTGTTCATGTTGGTAATCTCGATGGCGTAGCCGTCACCGGTTTGCGGGATCGTGTTCATCTTGTATCTCCTATCGTTTGTGTCCTGTCTGTAGGCGCCGCTCCATGAATTGCGAATAACGCGAGATGCTGAAACACAGGCACCAGAACATTACCGCAGCAGTGAAATAACCCGTGTTCGCCGTGTTCGGAGTCGACCAATTCGGGTCCGTGAAACTCAACTGTATGATGCCAAGCAGATCGAACAGGCCGACAATCAAAACCAGCGTCGTGTCCTTAAGCAGCGCGATGAAACTGTTCACTATTCCCGGAATCACCAGGCGCAAAGCCTGCGGCAGGATGATCAACCCCATCGTGCGCCAATAACCCAGGCCCAGCGCGTTCGCCGCCTCGTACTGCCCGCGCGGAATCGCCTGCAGGCCGCCGCGAACCACTTCCGCCAGATACGCCGCCGAAAACAGCGCAATCCCGATGAGACAGCGCAGCAGTTTGTCCAGCGTCACGCCCTCCGGCAAGAACAGCGGCAGCATCACGCTCGCCATGAACAGGACGGTGATGAGAGGAACGCCGCGCCAAAATTCGATAAAGCCGATGCTCAGCATTCGAACCACCGGCATGTTCGAGCGCCGTCCGAGCGCAAGCAGAATCCCCAGCGGCAGCGAGCCGACAATGCCGACGATCGAGGTAACCAGCGTAACCAGCAGGCCGCCCCACAAGGGAGTCTCGACCAAAGGCAATGCAAAACTTCCTCCCAGCAGCAGGAAGAATGCAAGCACGGGGTAAATCACAAACAGGAATATCGCGTTCCACTTTTTGAAAGGCACTGCGGGTATCAACATCGGAATCATCGCAAGCACGCCGATAATCATGGTGGCGTCCACCCGCCAGCGTTCCTCAAGAGGGTAGCGCCCGTAGATGAGTTGTCCCCACTTCGCCTGAATGAAGGGCCAGCAGGCTTGCGAGCCCTCGCGGCAATCGTCGGCCGTTCCCGTCCACACGGCACCGAAAACGGCCCAGTCCAATATCGCCGTAGCAACGACATAGGTCATGTACAGGCCCAGCAACGTCAGGACGACGTCAAGGGGCGAGGAAAAGAGATTCTTCCGCGCCCATCCGACGGGCCCGATGCTCAAACTCGGCGGCGGTTTCTCCGGTATCGGCTGCCAGGTTTGCTGGGACTGCGTATCCATCTATCGCTCCACCAACGCGAATCTCGCGTTGTACCAATTCATGAAGATGGAAGTCACTACCGACAGGGACAGGTAAATCGCGATCACGATCGAGAGAACCTCGACCGCCTGTCCCGTTTGGTTCAAGACAATCCCCGCAAACACCGAGACCAGTTCGGGATAGGCAATCGCCGCAGCCAGCGAGGAATTCTTTGTCAGGTTGAGGTATTGATTCGTCAACGGCGGAATGATCACGCGCATCGCCTGGGGAATGATGACAAGACGAAGGGTTTGTCCGCGGTGGAGGCCCAGGGAGGAGGCCGCCTCCGTCTGCCCCCAGCTCACCGCCTGGATTCCCGAGCGGACAATCTCCGCTATGAACGATGCCGTGTAGATCGAAAGCGCGAGAACGAGCGCGACGAGTTCGGGAACAAGGGTTGAACCGGTCGCAAAGTTGAAGCCCGTAAGCTCGGGCAGCACCAGCGAAATCGGCGAACCGGAAAGGAAGAAAGCCAACAACGGCAGCAACACGATCATCCCCACGCTGCTCCAAAAAACCGGGAATTGCTGTCCGGTCTGCTGCTGCCGGAAGCGCGCCCACCGCCACAAAAAGAACGACCCGGCGCACGCCAGCACGAAAGCCGCAAAGACGAATCCGATGCCCGGCTGCAACACCGGGGTCGGGACGATCAATCCGCGGGAATTCAGGAAAATATTGGGAAGCGGCTCGAAGCTCTGCCGGGGATTCGGCAGTGCGCGCAGAACCCCGATATACCAGAAGAAAATCTGCAGCAAGAGCGGAATGTTTCGAACAATCTCAATATACACGGTCGCCAGGCGCGCGATGATCCAGTTGTTCGAAAGCCGGGCGATGCCGATGACGAATCCCAAAATCGTCGCAATCGCTATTCCCAGAAGCGCGCACAGAACGGTGTTGAGGAATCCCACCAGCAGGGCGCGGGCGTAACTGGATTCCTCGGAATAATCGACCAGCGAAAAGTTAATGGAAAAACCGGCTGTGTCTTCGAGGAAGCCATAGCCGGATGTGATGTTGAGGCGGTTGAGGTTCTGGATGGTGTTGTCGGCGACCGCCCAGCCGACCCACACGACAATCACCAGTGTGAGCAGTTGAAAGAACACCCCCCGCATCTGGGGATTGCGCCACCACGACAACAGACGCCCGGCGCCGGAACCTTCGGCAGGAGAAGTCGGAAGAGCCATTCTACAAACTACGCCACATCAGAAAACTAGAGATTGCACCACTCTAAAAAAGGCCGACACGGGGAGAAAAGCAAGACGCGCGAATCATCTACGCGCATCCCGCCTTCCTTCCTCATGCCATCACGCCCGGGCCCGCCCCGTCGGGGACGGGGCGCGGGCGCATCCAATCCGCGTTAGCGAATCGGGGGGGCGTATTGCAGGCCGCCGTCCGTCCACAGGGCGTTCAGGCCCCGCGAAATGCCAAGCGGCGTGTTCTGGCCGACATGGCGCTCGAAGCTCTCGGAGTAATTACCGATGTGCTTGATGATCCGGTACGCCCAGTCGTTCGACAGGCCCATGTTCTCGCCGAAGCTGCCTTCTTTGCCGACGAAGCGCAAAACTGCAGGGTTGGTCGTGTCCATCATGGAGTCGATGTTGCCCTGGGTAATGCCCAACTCTTCGGCGTTCAGCATGGCGAAGAGGGTCCATTTCACGATGTTCGCCCACTGCGCATCGCCGACGCGGACTGCGGGGCCGAGCGGTTCTTTCGAGATCACTTCCGGCAGAACGACTTGTTCGGACGGGTCGGTCATCTTAAGGCGATTCGCGTAGAGGCCGGACTGGTCGGTCGTGTAAACATCACAACGTCCGTTGTCGTAGGCAACCACGGCCTCGTCGGTCTTTTCAAAGGGAACGAGCTCGTAATCCATGTTGTTGGCACGGAAGTAGTCGGCAGCATTCAACTCCGTGGTCGTGCCGGTGTTGGTGCAGACCGAAGCGCCCGCAAGCTCCAGAGCGCTGGACACGCCCAAGGATTTGCGAACCATGAAGCCCTGGCCGTCGTAGTAGTTCACTCCGGTGAAGACGATGCCCAGGCCCGTGTCACGCTGAAGCGTCCAGGTCGTGTTGCGCGAAAGGACGTCGATCTCGCCCGACTGCAGCGCCGTAAAGCGCTCCTTCGCCGAGAGAGGCGTGTACTTCACGGCATCCGCGTCGTCGAACACGGCGGCGGCAATTCCACGGCAAACATCGACATCGATGCCCGTCCAGTTACCTGCGTCGTCGGCGTTCGAGAAGCCCGGCAATCCCTGGCTCACGCCGCATTGAACGAAGCCCTTCGACTTAACCGCGCTCAGCGTCGCGCCGTCCTGGGCGTGCGAAGAAGAAGCCTCCATCGCCAAGCCCACGAACGCCAAAGCCGCGCCCGCGAAAAGGTTGAGTGTTAGATTCAGTTTTTTTGTTTTCATAGGAATAATCTCCCTCATGTAGGACAGGACAAAAACAAATCGCCCTGCGATTGATGGCATGATAATTGTTCCAGCGGAAACCTCCGCTGCCTCCAACCGCGAATCACTTCGCCCCGGAAACAACAAAACAAGGCCTCCGCCCGAGTGCACCCTAGCAAGGCATGCAAGGCTTTGCAAGCAATTCAAGCGGCCCGACCGCGAATCGGTGATTTTTCTTGCGTAACATTAATGAGAGGATATGCTGGAAAGGCGGGGGAAAGGCGAATAACGGAAAAATTACGGGAATCTCTCATGGCAACCGACGAATCGCGCGAATCGGCTGGCGACGCCACGCTCCTCGCCCATCTCGGGCGTAATTCCGAGCGGCAGGACGGGCTCGTGAACACGCCCGTCACGCGGGCTTCGACCATTCTCTTCCCCGATTTGAAGACCCTGCGCGCGGGCGCGCAGGAATACAGCTACGGGCGGCACGCGACGCCCGTGACCAAGGCCCTCCAGGACGCGCTTGCGCAGCTCGAGGGCGCACACGCCGCCTTTCTCACGTCCTGCGGGCTTGCCGCCGTCACGACCGCGATACTTTCGGCGGTGCGGGCGGGCGACCACATTCTCGTCGCCGACTGCGTCTACGACCCCACGCGGAAATTCTGCACCGAAGCGCTTCCGGGGCTCGGCGTGTCCGCATCCTTCTTCGATCCCCTCATAGGCGCGGACATCGCCGGACTCATCACGCCGCAAACCAAGGCCGTGTTCCTCGAATCGCCCGGCTCTCTGACCTTTGAAGTTTCCGACGTCGCGGCCATTGCGGACGCCGCCCACCAGGCCGGAGCGAAAGTGCTGCTCGACAACAGCTGGGCGACGCCGCTGTTCTTTAAATCCTTTCGAAACGGCGTCGACATATCCGTGCATTCGGTGACCAAATACATCTCCGGACATGCGGACGGAATGTGCGGCGCCATTCTCGCCAACGAGCATGCCGCCGGCGACGTCGAGCGCATGCGCAAACTCATCGGACAGAACAACGGCGCCGACGAAGCCTATCTCGCGCTGCGGGGACTGCGCAGCCTTGAAGCGCGCCTGTCGCGGCAGGCGGCATCGGCGCTGGAAATCGCAAGATGGCTCGAGACGCGTCCGGAGGTCGCAAGGGTTCTCTATCCCGCGCTCGAAAACGATCCGGGATACCGTCTCTGGCAGCGCGACTTCACCGGCGCCGCGTCGCTCTTTTCCGTCGTTCTGCATCCCTGCACGGAAGACGCCCTTGCGCGAATGGTCGATGGGATGCGCCTGTTCTCGATGGGATATTCGTGGGGGGCGTTCGAGAGCCTCATCCTGCCGTCCGTGCCGATTCGTTCGGCGACCGAATGGAACGAGGCGGGCCCGCTCGTTCGAATCTACATCGGACTTGAAGATCCCGCCGACCTCAAACAAGACCTCGAAGCCGCACTCGAACGACTCGGATGACGGACGCAGTCCTTTCCATCGCGCCGATGATGGGATACACGGACCGGGCCGGCCGGTATTTTCTGCGGCGGCTGACGAAGCACGCGCACCTCTACACGGAGATGGTCGCGGCCCGGGCGATTCTCCACGGCGACCGGGAGCGCCTGCTCGCCTTCGACGCATGCGAACAGCCCCTCGCGCTGCAAATCGGGGGAAACGATCCCGGCGAACTCGCAAGCGCGGCGAAGATCGGCGCGGCGTTCGGATACGACAAGATCAACCTCAACCTCGGATGCCCGAGCACGCGCGTGGGCGAGGCGGGCTTCGGCGCCTTTCTCATGGGCGAACCCGAACGGGCCGCGCGGTGCGTGCGGGCGATGGTTGGCGCCGTCGACGTTCCCGTTTCCGTCAAATGCCGAATCGGCATTGACGAACAGGACCCCGGGCGGGATTTCGTTCCCTTCATCGAGAGGCTCGCGGAGGCCGGCTGCGGCGAGTTCGTCGTTCATGCGCGCATGGCCTGGCTCAAGGGACTCTCGCCGAAGGAGAACCGGACGCTTCCGCCGCTGCAATACGACGTCGTCTACCGGCTGAAGGAAACGCATCCGCATCTGCGCATACATCTCAACGGGGGAATCGAGACGCTCGAGCAGGCGCAAAGCGTCCTGCGCAACCTGGACGGGGTGATGATCGGACGCGCGGCCTTTGCAAATCCCTGGATGCTCTCGCAGGCCGACCGGCTCTGGTTCCGGAAAGACCGCGCGCCTTCCGGACGCGGCGAGGTTCTCGAGGAGATGCTCGCGCATGCGCTCGCCCGCGCGCGGGCGGGAGAAATGCCGCGCGCCTCGCTCCGGCACTGCATGACCCTTTACAAGGGCATCAAAGGCGGCAAGGCCTTCCGCAGGAAACTCAACGACGCGATGCATGCGCCGCTTGCCGAAAACCAACTTGCGCAAATCGCGCAACTGTCGCCTTGAGTTGAAATGGAAACGTTGCTCGCGCAACTCCCGCAGCAAGAAATCCTCCTTCTCGTCTTCGGCGCGCTGCTCGCCGGGATTGCATCGGGCGGACTCGCCGGACTGCTCGGCGTGGGTGGGGGAACGATCACCGTCGCCTTCCTCTACTACATCTTCTCGAGCCTCGGCGTTGCTCCCGACCACCGCATGCACCTTGCGATCGGAACATCGCTGGCGACCATCATTCCCGTCTCGCTGCACTCCATGCACGGACACCGCAAGGCCGGCGCCGTCGATGCGGACTTGTTCCGGGGCTACTGGCTCGCGCCGCTGCTCGCGGGCGCGATCCTCGGCGGCGCGCTCAACGGATACGTGCCCGATGCCGCGCTGCGCATCGGGTTTGCGGCCTTCATCGCCGTTATCGGCGTCTACTACATTGCCGCCGGACAAACCCGCCCGCTCGCGCCGCATCTTCCCCCGGGCATCGGCAGGTGGGCGCTGGGCTGCGGCAACGGATTGATCTCCTCGTCCTTCGGCGTCGGGGGCGGCGCGCTCGGAGTCGTTGCGATGACCGCCCATGCCGTTCCCATCCACAAGGCCGTCGGCACGTCCGCGGGCTTCGGCGCCGTCATTGCCGTTCCCGCATCCCTCGGCTACATCCTCTCCGGCTGGAACGCCGCGGGACTTCCGCCGTGGTCGCTGGGATACGTCAATCTCGCCGGCTTCGCCCTCATCGCCCCGGGCGCGCTCGTTGCCGCGCGGCTCGGCGTGCGCATCGCCCACAAGCTGCCGCAAAAAAGCCTGCGGCGTGTCTTCGCGGCCTTCCTCATCGCAACCGCGGCCTACATGATGTTTGATTCCGCCGCCCCGCCCTCTTGAAGACGCGCGCGTCTTTCCGTATAATCCGCTATGTTTGAAGAGACCCTTACCTTCGACGACGTATTGCTGAAGCCGGCGCACTCGAACGTGCTGCCCGCGGAGACAAATATCCAGGCGCAACTCACCCGCAACATCCGGCTCGGCATACCGCTGCTGTCGGCGGCGATGGACACCGTGACCGAAAGCGGCATGGCCATCGCGATGGCGCAGGCGGGCGGCATCGGCGTGCTCCACCGCAACATGACCATCGATCTGCAGGAGGAAAACGTCCGCCGCGTCAAGAAATTCGAGTCCGGAATGGTCGTCAACCCCCTGACGCTCGGCCCCGGCGCGACGTTGCGGGAAGCGCTTGAATTCATGAGAAAATACAACATCTCCGGCATTCCCGTCGTCGAGCCGTCCTCGCAAAAGCTCGTCGGCGTTCTCACCAACAGGGACGTTCGCTTTGCGACCGACCCCTCCCAGCCGGTCGCGCAGCTCATGACGAAGGAAAACCTCATCACCGTGCGCGAGAACGTCGAGCAGGAAGAAGCCAAACGCCTGCTGCATCAAAACCGCATCGAGAAACTTCTCGTCGTCGACGAAGACTACCGCTGCATCGGACTCGTCACCGTCAAGGACATGGAAAAGGCCAGCCTCCATCCCAACGCATGCAAAGACCAACACGGGCGCCTGCGCGTCGCCGCCGCGGTCGGCATCGGCGAGAACGGCATCGAGCGCGCCCTGCGGCTCCACGACGCCGGAGCCGACCTGATCGTCGTCGATACGGCGCACGGGCATTCCGAACACGTGCTCGCGGCCGTGCGCCGGCTCAAGCAATCCCGCCCCGACATCGAAATCATGGCGGGGAACATCGCAACCGCACAAGCCGCGCGCGATTTGATCGACGCGGGCGCGGACGCAATCAAGACGGGCATCGGCCCCGGCTCGATCTGCATCACCCGTGTCGTCGCCGGCGTCGGCGTGCCGCAGCTCTCCGCCATCCTCGATACCGTCGGCGAGGCGGACAAGCACGGCATTCCCGTCGTCGCGGACGGCGGGATCAAGTTTTCCGGCGACCTCGCCAAGGCGCTCGCCGCGGGGGCGGCGTGCGCGATGATCGGCTCCCTGCTCGCGGGCACGGACGAGAGCCCCGGCGAGACCTTCCTCTACCAGGGGCGCAGTTACAAGTCCTATCGCGGCATGGGCTCCACGGGCGCGATGGCGCGCGGCTCCGCCGACAGGTATTTCCAGCAGGACGTCGCGGCCTCCTTCAAGCTTGTGCCCGAAGGCGTGGAAGGCCAGGTGCCTTACAAAGGCCCGGTTCATGCTATACTCCACCAACTCACCGGCGGACTTCGGGCCGCAATGGGTTACACCGGGAGCGGGAGCATCCGCGACCTGCAGCAAAGGGCCGAGTTCGTGCGCGTTTCTCCCGCAACCACGCAGGAGAGCCATGCACACTCCGTCACCATCACGCGCGAGTCGCCCAACTATCCGCACCCTTCACGAAACTAGACCAAAGGAGCACACATGAATCCAAAACTTCGTTCTTATGTTCTTGCCGGCGCCGGCGTCCTTCTCGGCGCATGCGCGGCGCAGGCCAACGAGGCATCCGACCGCATCTTCGAGAAGGCAATGGCGAGCTTCCAGGGCGACGACACCGAACAGGCGGCCTACCTCTTCGAGCAGGCCGTCATCGCCGATCCCGCCATTGCGCAAACGCGCTTCTGGCTCGGAAGGAGTTATTGGGAAAACGAAGAGGCGGCAAAGGCGCAGCGCGCCTTTAATCAAACCGTCACCATCGACCCCGGGTTCCGGGAGGCCTTCTACTGGGGCGGACTCGCCGACATCCAGCAGGACGACAAGGAAGCCGCGGAGGAGAAATACGAATGGCTCGTCAAACTGTGCGGGGAAGAATGCAAGGAGGCCGCCGATCTGCGCAGCGCCATTGACAAGCCCGAAGAGGAAGCCTTCCTCGATCTCTTTTCGAAAAACGAGGAGGGGGAAGAGGGAGACGAAGAAAACACAAACGGCAGCGGCAGCAACGATGGTGACAGCGGCAGCAATGCGCAGTAATGGATGATGAAAACAAACTCTCCAACGGAATCCTTGTCGCCGACTTTGGCAGCCAGGTCACCCTGCTCATTGCGAGGCGGTTGCGCGAAAAGGGAATCTACTGCGAAGTCGTTCCGTACAACCGGCTCCGGGACAAGCTAGAGGCCGCGCCGAAGGGAGTCATTCTCTCGGGCGGGCCGGCGAGCATCGCGGGCGGCAATGATGCGATGCCGCGCGCGCCCGAGAGATTGTTTCGTGAAAACATCCCCGTTCTCGGCATCTGCTACGGCGAGCAGCTCCTGTGCGCGCAGCTGGGCGGCGAGGTTGCCCCCTCGCACGGGCGGGAATTCGGCAATGCGAACATCACCGTCCGGCAGGACTCCCCGCTCTTCGACGGCATCTTCGCCGCCGGCGACAGCGCGCCCGTGTGGATGAGCCACGGCGACCACATCTCGCAACTGCCGGAGGGGTTCACGGCCATCGCGACGACGCAGGACGCCCCCTTCGCCGCCATCGCCGACGAATCGCGCAAACTCTACGGGCTTCAATTCCATCCCGAAGTCGTGCATACGCCGAACGGCGCCGACATCCTCTTCAACTTCGCAACCAAAATCGCGAACGCCTCGCCGGACTGGACGATGGGATCGTTCCTCAACGAGGCGACCGCAAAGCTGCGCGAGGACATCGGCGGGGGGCATGTGATTGCTGCGCTCTCGGGCGGCGTTGATTCGTCCGTCGCCTCCGTGCTCATCCACAAGGCCATCGGCGACAGGCTCCATTGCGTCTTCGTCGATACCGGGCTGCTGCGACAGGGCGAAGCCGAACAAATCACCTCGCTCTTTCAGCAGCATTACGACATCCCGCTGATTGCCATCAACGCCCAGAAACGGTTCCTCGACGCGCTGCACAATGTCACCGACCCGGAAGAAAAGAGAAAGAAAATCGGCAACCTGTTTATCGAAATCTTTGAAGAGGAAGCAGACAAAATCGGCAACATTGAATTCCTCGCGCAGGGAACCCTCTATCCCGACGTCATCGAAAGCATCTCGCCGCACGGAGGCCCGAGCGTCAAAATCAAAAGCCACCACAACGTCGGAGGCCTGCCCGAACGCATGAACCTCAAACTCATCGAGCCGCTGCGCTCCCTCTTCAAGGACGAAGTGCGCAGCCTCGGCGCCGAACTCGGACTGCCCGAAGCCTTCCTCAAGCGGCATCCCTTTCCCGGCCCCGGCCTCGCCGTTCGAATACCCGGCGAGGTCACCATCGAAAAACTGGAAATACTGCGCCAAGCCGACGACATCTTCATCCGGGCGCTCCACGAGCACGGACTCTACGACGACATCTGGCAGGCGTTCGCGGCGTTGCTGCCGGTGCGGGCGGTGGGCGTGATGGGGGATGCGCGAAGCTACCAGTATGCCTGCGCTCTTCGGGCCGTTGCCTCAAGCGACGGGATGACGGCGGCGGTTTCGGATTTGCCAGGTGAATTCTTGAATGAAGTCGCAACGCGCATCGTCAACCAGGTCGATGGCATCAACCGCGTGTTATATGACTTCACTAGCAAACCGCCCGGAACCATTGAGTGGGAATAATGCCAGAGAAGGATTTTGAAGATTCTTCGGAACTACCAGATATTTCTCGAGATGCTCGAAAGAACATCTTTGATGGAGTACGGTTGAAAGACATCAATGTGTTTGGAAGGCTTAATGATGTAGATTTTCTCGGACGTCTCTATGACCTTGAATATCTGCAATCTACAGATATCAGGTATTCAACTGCCGCTGCAGATATTCGGCAACACTGCGTAAACAATCGCGATTGGGATGAACATTGGTTTCTCAATGATGCGCGTTTCAATTTAATGAGCGCACCGCCCAAAAAGTTTATTCAGTTTTTGTGCGAAATGTTGCATCCTGCTGTTAGATTTGACCAAGATGAGGTGTTGAAATTGCTCCAGCATTTTAATGAGCATCTCGAGCCTCACGGATGGCAGTTGGTAGAAGCGGAAAAAATTACCGGACGCCCCTGCTACAAGGGACAGAATATTCAAAACCACCATCATCACTCTGTATTGCGGGCACAGACTGCGGCTGATGCACTTGATGCCAATTACATGAAAAAGGAAATCGAACGCGCTAGAGATGCCATCGATACCGACCCAGCACTAGCAATTGGTACAGCCAAAGAATTGATTGAGAGTTGTTGCAAGACAATTCTTACCAGGCGCGAAGTTCCATTCAACAAATCGGATGATCTGCCCAAACTTACTAAGGCATTGACGAAAGAGCTTAAGCTAACGCCAGATGACATTCCCGATAAAGCAAGAGGGGTAGAAATCATCAAGTTAATTCTCAAAAACCTGTCCGCACTAACTAAATATATAGCGGAACTGCGCGGCCTCTATGGCTCCGGTCATGGTCGCGACGGAGAACACAAAGGACTTGAGCCCCGTCACGCTCGCCTAGCAGTTACTTCAGCAATAGCTTTCGTAGACTTCGTGACTGAAACTTATCGCCAACGAATGAAATAGACAATGATGCCAAAATTGAAGAGGAAGAAGCATCATGACTAGCGAGATTACAGTGATAAATATGGGCGCTAATAAGAATAAATTGTTAAATTGGGCGTTTTGGTTTGGAGCAACCGTTAACGATGTGGCCAAAGCTATCGAAAATGGTGCGGATATTCACGGGCGAAACAGGAACAAGGATACACCCTTACATATTGCAGCGGAGGAGAGCAGATTACCGGAAGCCATTTTGTTACTGCTAAATGCAGGCGCAGACGTAAATGCTCGCAATGATGACGAGAGAACACCTCTGCATCTTGCCTGCAATACACTGGAAACAGTTAGGCTGTTTCTGGATAGAGGCGCGAATGCGAAGGCTTTTGACCTTTACGGGCGAACACCTTTGTATTTTGCAGCGGGGAAAAGTGAGACCCTAGAAATAGTGAAATTATTATTAGATGAAGATGGCGATATTAATGCTCGAGAAGTATTTTCGAGATCGCCTCTGCACTATGCGGCATTAAATGCCGGAGCAGCGTCAGAAATAATAATAGAATTCTTGTTGGATAGAGATGCAAATGGTGCAACGCGAAGCGATGACGGAAAAACACCCTTCGATTACGCTAAACAAAACCCCCGTCTACAAAACACCCACATACTTACTCGGCTTTACAACGCTCAGTTTAATAATCCCGCATAAAACTTTGTGTAGCACAGAAATGGAAATGTAATAATCATTTGATGAGAGTCGCTTCGGTATTGTGTTTTGGAGGTTTTTTCTGCAGTTCGGATGGTTTCGGAAGTTCTTTTATGTTAAAGCAATCGGATTTGATTATATTTTGGAGAAGATTTTCAAGATCTGGTTCCATATTGAGAGTTGCTTCGAGTATCCAAATGAGCTCATGTAAGTTTTTATTCATTTCATTGGACCATTTTTGCGGGCGGATACTATCGAGATCAGAGGATTTTTTTCCTTTCGGTTTTTGCATCCGGTACCCGAGCCAAGACTGAAGAACTTTAAGCCCAGAGATTTCGTAGTTCCAGACTTTGGAATCAACTGACCCTATTCGCCCGTTGCCAATGTGGAGTTCTTTGCCGGCAGGTTTATAGGAAAACTTGTCAGGATATTCTGTGATAGCATCAAGGGTTTGCGCCCTACCTTTCGGAATTTTGTTGTTGCGTCCTTGTCTTTTGTCTTTGAATCTCTGCGCATAAGTGTGAAGCCAAATGAGTTCCTTACCAAATTCGGAAACTTGATTGAAAAGTAGCGCGTCTTTTGTGATAGGGATACGTGCACCTGGGGTTTCAAGTTCAGAGCGGAAGACTTGCGTATAAGATTGTCCACTGAGAAGGGCATAGACATAAGCGAAAAGATCTTCTGCCGTGACATTATCTTTATATTGCTTGGTTAAAATATCAAGCAAGCCATGAGTAATGTTGGGTTTCTTTGCATCCTTGTCACAGTAAAGAGGAAAAGTATCTTTTCCGCCGCCATGTCCGAGGAAATGACATATATCGGGCAGGTGTGGAGCGACACTCATAGCTGGTCCTTTATCAAAGGAAAAAGACATAAGGGTAGTAAAAAAAATCTGCTTGTCCGAAAGACTATGCCAGAGAGGTGGGCGCAAGAAGTCACATAACCTCACATCAATCAAGGCATATTGATTGTCGAAACTACGAAAGGAATAAGGTTGTACAGTGGTGTGTGTGGGGGGGGGGGGGGGGGGTAGATTATTGCACAATTCTTTTATGGACAACTCTCCCCCACCGGGAATTTCTTTTTCTGTAGCATGAGTGATTTTCCTATCTCGAGTTTCCCTGAAGAGTTCCGCCGTTTTTTCTACTGGCGCATCAAGCAGTGTCCGCCACCTATCCTCGAGCAATTCCTTCGTTTCCCCGATGGGCCATGTCCGTTTGAATTGGCAACCCGAATGATGCCAAGGAAACAAATCGTTGAGCGCGGGCCATTCGAAAAATTCTCCACTTTCAACAGGCAAGAAAGGTGCCTGCCAATCTCGTGGGCAATCCTTCCATTCTAGTATCAGTGGCGAAAGTTCTTTGCCGAATCCCTTCTGTCCTTTTGCAGAAAAAATTTTATTTTCATCTAGTTGTTTGATTTTCTCTAGCATCGATAATTTTTCTTTGCGGGTTTCTCCCGGGATTTTGACATAACGCACACGCGCTGGTTTAGTTGGTTGTGATTTTTTACCTCGGTAACCGATGGCAATGGCAACCGGCGTTCGAATAGAAAACACATTGGCGCTCTTGCGTGCACCAAGACTGCCACCTTCCAAATCGAGAATCCACAATTCGTCAAAGGTTCGACGCATCACTTCTCTCATACCGACGAATGCGTTACCACGTAAATAACTCGAGGCGGTAATGAAGGAGATGATGCCCCCATTTTTTTGCTGCTCAAACAGGCGCCACAAAGCCCAGCGCCAAAAATAAACATAATCATTATACAGATTCTTTAAATGAACTCCTTTATCAGCATTTTTCGCTGGTTTGAGAAAATCTTCAAAGATGGGCATTTCTGTTTTTTTCTGCCCTTTTTTGCCATCACCGTAACGTACCCATCCGCCCTTGCGATATTGGTTTTTATCACCCTGTTCAATATTCTGTCGGTCATAGGGAGGATTACCAAGACAAACCAAAACTTCCCCTTCGGTTTTAATGCGTTGCACCTTCTCATTTTCATCACTTAAGGTCTGGTAATACAATAAAGGCATGGAAGGAGTGTGATACGGATCTGATAAAGTGTCACCAAGATATATGTTTGGTTTGACGTCATCGCCTTTCGTGCATTCATTTTGATATTCCTTAAAGGCTTTGGAAAGCTGTACATGCGCGACAATATAGGGACCTACTAATAACTCAATCCCGTGCATATTCTTCATCATCTGCTCGGCATAAGCAGGAACCTCGACTTTGCCAAAACGTTTTTCAATGTTCTCCATACCTTGATGAAGAGCTTCTATCAGATATGCACCTGTGCCAACAGCGGGATCCAACAATACAACTCCCTCACTTGCAAAACCCTCCGTCTTATTGAAATGTTCCTCTAAAATTCCCGAAGCCAATCGCGCCTGCAACGCAACGACCTCTTTCGGTGTATAGTAAATTCCTGCGTTCTTGCTCATTTGTGAATCGTAAGCTCTGAGAAAATGCTCATAGAAATACACACCCATCCCCGATGTTGCATCCGAGGGCTTTGCCGATGTCTTGGAAAACTTTACCACATCGAGTGCTTCCAACGAACGCCGCAATAGCGCAAACCCTGTCTTCAATTCCTCTTTCGCTTGATCAAACAGTTTCAACAGCTCTGCCAATAATCTATTTTTCTCTTGTAGCTTCCCTATGGCTTTTTCCAGAGAAAGATTCCTCCCACCTTCGAGGGACGCTAGTAACAACGAGTAGGTAACCGTCTGTGCAATTATATCGGCGACATCTTCTCCTTTGATATCAGGAATACAAAACTCTGCCAGTTCCTTTTGTAACTGCAAAACCTTACTATTCTTCTGTTGTAATGCCACTTCTGCCTCTCTGCGCAATGTCTGCGCTAGAAGTGCAAGGTGCTCGGCAAGATTAGGGGGTTCATGCGGTGTGTATGGTTGCCATTGCAAAAAATCATTCAAGCGGTCACCTAATTTGCGCGCAATCTCCGCATCAACGGCGGCACTTCCCTCCAATCTTGGATCCTTGGCAAACTCTATCGCATCCCCTTCGAGCTTACCCGAGCGATATAATCTCCATTCTCGTCCGTTGGTATAGAACAGATTTGGCAGGTTCGAAAGACGTTCCCACTGTTGTTTGTCATGACCCTTAAACGTCCGTACATCCACGCTGACACGGGGATTCTTCAACTCTATATGCCCGTAAATCAAACCACGAATGTACACAGAAATATCCGGACGAACCTTCAAGTCTGATAGATGTTGCTCGGTTGTGGTCTTCAAGCCATCGATATTGTTGAGGCTCGCAAAGTCTTTCAACAGTTTCGAAACAAGAGGCTTGAGAGCATCCTCATTTACCTCACCCGTAAGATCGGCTTGCCCTTTTAGTTCGGCGCAAAACTTTCTACAGAATTCTATATGATCACTCATGGAACAACACCAAAGGAATTACACTTCTAGTTGGTTAGATTAACTTGTATGCGTCCAGTATCGCCAGGTCGCGCAGCTTTCTTGTGATTTCGCCATCGAAATTCAATATCAACAACAAATCCTAACTTTTTGGCCACTCGTATAATAACATTTCTCGCAGCATTCGCGCTCGATGACTGATAAGATATGCCAATAGAATCAATTGGTTTGTAGCCGCTGTCTGTTCTTATTTCCATCGCTACAGCCAAACCATCAAATATATCTGCTAGTTGATTGTTGGTCTGGATATTTTTCGCCGCGAGTATCAACATGTGACGTAAGATTGAATCCCAATTTGGTGGTTCAATTACCTCTCCATTTATCCTAGCACTGACAATTCTTGTAAAACTTAAATCTCCGGCTTTTTGTGGTTTGTTTGCTGTCGGCTGTGATGGCTTGTCAAGTGTATCGAGAAATTTATTGATGGCATCATCCCCGATTGTTCCATCAAATTTCTTAAGACGCTCCAATGTTCCTGCTTTGATCTCTATCTTCATAAAAACTCCACTCATTCGTTACCGATAGGAAGTGACAAAACATGAATACAGATAAAGTTGCATTATGCCACATCCTGCCGCCGCTTCGCCCTAACGAGATCGGCGCCTACATTACTCTAGCATAGCAAAGAGATAAGACACAAGGAAAAGTTGATTATTTTCTATAGAATTCTCCCTATCATATCAATACAAAAATACCCGTCCATCCTCGTTTTCGACCTTATATTTTCATTTACCACCCTCGGTCACAACGCGTATCGTCAACCAAGTCAATGGCATCATCCGCGTGTTATACAACTTTACGAGCAACACGCTCGGAACCATCGAGTGGGAATGATGCGTGGAAAATCATCAGAGCCACAATGCAACGGAATAGAGGATTGTTTTTCTAAAAAACAGAAAAGCAACTTTGAATTTTTTCAGGGTGAGCGCTACGGGAGATCCAACTCATGCGAGGAGATGACTCGAAGACCGGCCTGTTCCGCGAAGTTTCGTAAACCTTGGTCATCAGAATAAATAATTTTTGCCTTGTTGACTTTGGCGATAGCTAGTATCTGTCTATCAAATTTGACTTTCTGCCAAGATTCCTTTGAGCCGCTGCGTTTATCGCCTCGTTCCATCGCATTTCTATTCATTACAGCGACTACAATTGCGGCATCCTGTTTGAAGGGGACAACACGGAAAGCCGATCTTAAAAAAATTGTTTTTAGATACTCGTGCATTCGTTCTGCTCCCGCCTCGACCAAAATTTCACTTAAAGCAGGAGCTGGAATTAACATTTTAGTTTTTTCTTTTTCCAATCGACTCAACAGATAGTCGATTTTCTTGTCATATTGCCTGATAGGCTTCCTTGTTGAAGGATCTTGTGGCACAGCGTGCAAATTTCGTGAGAAGACAGGAAGCAAGAATGAGGCATCGAACGCAACTACGTTTGCCATCAATTAATCCTCTCGTTCTTGCTTCAACCTCTCCCAAGGGTCCTCGAGTTTTTCCCAACCATTTCCGGGTATGGAACGCAACCGCTCCACCAAAGTGGTCAGCGGTGTATCATCTAGTATTTCAAAACTCGTAATAGTAAATCGACTAAACCGCCATTCGCCCTCTGTATCACAAAACCGGTTTCCTATACCAAATACACGCAATTCTTCTCCGAACAGATGTTTTGCCAATTTTTTTGCCATATCACGATCAGCAAGACAGTCTATCCTTTCGTCACCAGACTGTAGCCACACGGGTACCAAATTTTCCTGCCCTCCAACACGTATCACCCTCCCATCAAAAGAATCTTCCTGCTCGAAGGGGCCAATTTTCTCCTGAGTGGGGCCTTGCCTCCCGGAAAAACGAAGAATTGTTGCCTTTCTATCAAACAACTGCCCCTCTTTTCCATCTTTGTACAGACGTTCACTAATTCTTCGAAAAGCTTCAATGCTTCGTTGCCGTCCCTTTCCTTGACCGGCATCACAAACGCGCTGTCTTACTTCCTCCTTGTGGGATTCATCAACATCCACAACCAATCCCACACTGCCGCTTTCGATACCTACAATGTGAACATGCTTCTTGGAATCAAACAATTGAGCAAGGTCCTTCATATACTCCACCAAACGTCCCATTGGCATCTCCCTCGGCGTCCAGCCGTCAATCTTGAAGAAAAAGTCGTGCTGTCCTTTCATCTCATCTTACTCCCCAATAACTCATGCTCTCCAACCCAGTATACCCCATAAAAAAGGATTGCATCCACAGGCAACCAAAACTCTTGAGACCTTACCATTTTCCGCAGTTTTTGTCAATCAAAAATGTTTTTAAAATTCTGCGTATACGGTGGGTTTTTCGGGACAACGCGCCCCGTATGGGCGAGCCACGGCAACCATATCTCGCAACTACTGGAGGGTTTCACGGCTATCGCAATGATGCAGGTTGATTCTTCCCTAGTTTTGGATTGCAACTAACGCAACACTGCGGCTAAACGGATCGCCATTAAAAAAGAGAGGAAAACCAACACAAGAGATGGTGCCAATATCCTCTTCAACCTCGCAACCAGGATGCGAACACCGACTAGACGTGAGTTCGTTCCCCAGTGAGGAGGTCGCTAAACTACGCAGGAACATCGGTGACGGACATGTTATCTCCGTGCTTTCGACCGGCATTCATTCGTCTGCCAACTCCATGCTCATCTACAAGGTCGTCGACTGCAGGCTTCATTACTACATCTAGACACGAGCGACTAATATTACAAAGAAGCGTTTGCAAGATTAGTGAAAAAGAATAGAATGAACTAAGTGCTGTTGTGAATTTAAGGCTTCTAAAATGTCAAAGAAATTTTTTCCTCAAACTGTCGAAGAATATTTCGAGAAGGCTTTCAGGAGTTTCGAAGATGGTGATATCGACAGTGCAATTGCGTATTACACCGAAGTTCTTCGTTTGGAGCCAGGTCATCCACCCACCTTGAATAATCGAGGTACCGCTTGGAGAAAAAAGGGGGAATACGATAAAGCAATCAATGACTACAGTGAAGCCATTCGCCTAAAACCTGATTTTGCCAACGCTTGGATGAATCGAGGTTTACTTTGGGCAATAAACAAAAATCTTAAAAAAGCCCTTGATGACTCTAATGAAGCGTTCCGCTTGGATCCAAATCTCTACTCTGACGGTCAACCTGTTGTAGTATCATTTAAATCTGATGAACAATCTCCTCCCCAAACTGCCACAGAGTATCTCACTAGAGCTGAAAAACGCTACCAAGCTGGCGACATTGATCGTGCCATCGGCGACTATAACGAAGCCCTCCACCGAGAACCAAACAATATCTATGCTCTGACCGACCGAGGTGCTACTTGGAATGAAAAAGGTGAATACGATAAAGCTATCGCAGACTATACCGAAGTAATTCGCCTGAAACCAGATTACGTCATTGCTTGGAGCAATCGAGGCGATGCTTGGGGCAACAAAAATGAGCATGACAAAGCTATCGATGACTATAACGAGGCCATTCGCCTAGACCCAAATTTTGCGGACGCCTGGTACAACCGAGGTATAGCTTGGATTGGAAAAGACGAATATGACAAAGCTATTGATGACTATAGCGAAGCCATTCGCCTGAACCCGAACGATGCTATGGCTTTAAATAACCGAGGCATCGCTCGATATAAAAACGGAGAACTTACCGAAGCCATTGATGATTATAGCAAAGCAATTTGCCTCGCCCCTAATTATGCGCCTGCTTGGTACAATCGAGGCGAAGCTTGGAAAATCGAAGGTAATTTTGATAAAGCTATCAGCGATTATAGCGAAGCCATCCGCTTAAAACCAGACTTCGCCGATGCTTGGATGAACCGGAGTATGTTATGGATGCTAAAAGGCGAGAGTAAAAAATCTCTCGACGATTTTAATGAAGCAAATCGCTTGAAGTCAATTATCCACATGTAAGGTGAACCTGTTGCAATGAAATTAAAGCGCCCCAAAGATAATTCCCAAACTTCACGATAGCACTTCACTCTCATCCCTATCTTATTTCACAAGATCGCTCAGTCTGTTGCCCGCTTTCTTAAGTTTCATGCGGATAATCTGCTCGAGCAGATGAGTGTTTGCCACGTCTATGTACGAAATCTTTGAATAAATCTTTTCGTTATCTCTTGCTCCAATGCAGAATGCTCCATCGGCAGTCCAAACATGAACATTAGACCACGAACAATCTATAAATTCGTTCTCGCGTATTAATCTGTGCTTCTCTAATAAGATGCCTTTATCGTGGACAGCCACTCTGTCAAAGTGAAGAAATTCACCGTATTTTAGAGCCTTGAGCATCTCTGAAATAAGCCGGATACCAACTGCGCGCCACAGTTTCCCCACAAATACATTAAACATTCCTTCATTACTGAGTTGTACAACTGCTTCAGAATTGTCATCGCCGAATGCCACAGTGAAACCAATGCCAGTAGAATGGCGAACCCCCCCCCAACGAACACGGGTAATTGTTTCGAGCGGATAGTTCCTTCCCTCCCAAAATATACCTGAAGATGAAATACGCAATTTTTTTTTAAAAAAGATCCCTATATCTGCTTGATAAGCAATATCGCGTTCCCACTGCGCCTTGTTCTTCTCAGCTTGGGCCCGCGCCTCGGCAATGTTAGCGAGAGCGCCCGCATCGTTATCGAGACGTTCTGACATCTCAGGAAGCTCTTTAAACAGTTCCTGTGAAAGATTTGTAAGCCTTTGTGCTTGTTCGAGCATCCCATGCTCATTGTTTAGATTAACCGCTAGATTCCGGATTTCACTTGCAACTTCCGTGCTCGGATTATGGTCTATACCTCTTGCTTGATTACTTAACTGGATTGGTTGCGCAATATCGTCCCAGTTCCGAGCTACTATTACAAGTTTTTCGACAATCGGCTTCACCGCCGATTCACCTGAAGACGCCGCCGCTTCTGTAGCTGCTAGCAGTTTACGAATATTTTCCGCTTCAACTTCCAAGGCAGCTTGCGTTTCTGACTCATAGCTATCAACCAAATCATTCACCAAACTCGGAGCATGTTTCTCACCACCATGTGTTGTCGCCTCTAGGATATCTGTCATAATTTGAATTAATTTTTTAGATGAAAAACGGTTCAAGCAATCCTTAACGGTATCTCGATAGCAACGCCTCCTTTCCCCAAGTTCTTTTTCAATCTGGAGCAAACTCTGTATCTCAGGAAAGCCCGAAACCACACGATCCTCGTTGATATCGCGCATTATCTCATTAGCATCAAGGTCATCAACAAGATGTGCAAAATCTATAATGAACTCAACCAAATCTTCTGCATCATAATTTTTTTCAAACAAACCTTCTGCACCATAGCTTTCTTCAAAGGCCTCAAATACCGATGATAACAGATTCAATTTAGCAAGTGTTGGCAACCCCGTTTCTTCTCGAATAGCTATTGGATTATCTAAAAGAAACTGTAAGCATTGAGTTGCCCTCCGAGGAGAAACACCTGGCAACCAAGCCATCTCGGCACTCAACCTCGTGCGTGGATTAGTAATGTCGCCCCTAGCCTTCTGACACGAATCATGATCTATCTCCAGCGACTTATGTTCTGCCAACTCCACAATATGTCGACGGTTGTCACGCGTAGTCGCACCAAGGATACGAAACGGAGATTGATGCAACTGTGACGTTGTTAACCTACGCATACTTCCATAACCACTCTTTGCTCGAGAGGAAATTCGAAAACACCAGAGGTAATAATATTTCTTTCGTATCATGTGGTAACGCGTAACACAAGCAATACCCCAAATTTCTTGGTGATGTACTCAAATAAATTACCTGCTCCATGATACCCTCATTAAATTATTTTCAAAATCTGGCCCTGCCTTCAGTCAGAATATCGGACTTGAAAACTTCCACTGCGTGTTGCGCACGCTCCAAATCTCCAGCGCGATATTGAAAGCTGGCACACCTATTGTTGTAATCGTCAACCATCCAAATGAAACGCCCAACCTCCCCTGAGTAACCATAGATGTCTAAGTATGCGCGAGCGCCTTCCAGCCGGATTTCTTCCGCTAAACAATAATGTAACTCCGCCATAGATAGAAGATTGTTTTTTCCAACTGGAGGACGCTCCTCAGTTGGTCTAATATTCTGCCAAAGCACTCCAAGTTTTGATTCCTGTGATGGCTTTGGAGGACGCTTGTCAATCGGTCTTAAGGGCAAGAATCCTTCATATTTTGACCCTTGTGATTGTGCTTGATATCCTGCCGAGGTTGTCGACTGTTCGTTGGATGAATAGTTTGCCCACAAAATGAATGCAATAAATGCAGTTCCAGCAAACCACATTACTGTGGATGAATTCCCTTCTTTTGCCTTTGGACTCGGATGAGAAGGCTCCACATTTCCTGTTCCAGGCTTCTTTTCTAGCGATTGTTTTTCTCTAGAATCCTCCAGTGAAAGCAACTCTTTATCTATTTTAGAAACCAGTAATTTTATACCGGCAAAACCTTTGGCAACACTTTCTTTTTGATAATCCATAAGAGTTACATTCAGGAAAATCCAATTTTGCGTCGTCGTTCATTGCCTTCTTGTTCACGGGCAGGTACCAACTTTAATGCACTAAGAAGCTTATCTTGATCTATCTCTTTATCCCCTGCTTTGGCAGACAGGCGACCTGCTTCACGAACAACAAAAGAAACATCCGAAAGAGGTCGCCCTGATAACCCGAGTGCTAATGGCCCAACATCAACATTCGATGATGTAGGCAAAGCCTCAAGTAACTTTACTAGAAGTGCTGAAATTTCTTTTTCACTTGCAAAATCGACCTTAATTATGTGATCAAAACGCCCCCGCCGCTGAATCGCAGGGTCAATCATATCGATCCTGTTCGTCATGGCTATTAACAAAACACCTTTAGAAACTGCTTCAGGGATTCTTCGGAGGAACTCAGCAACCTCTTCTACACGATGATGACCAGATTCCATATTACGGTCTGCAAGGAAGGCTTCCATTTCGTCAATTACTAAAACGGAAGGAGAATTATCGATTGCCTGTTGGAATATCTCCGCAACTTTCTTGCTTGTCTCATGAATATAAGGACTGGCAACGCTGGAGGCGTCAATCTGAAAACTTGGCCAACCTAAAAATTCGATTAACTTCTCAATTGCAAACGTTTTTCCACACCCGGGGGGGCCATGCAGTATTACCGCTGATGGAAAATCAATACCCAGTGCACGATATCTATCCTGATGCCTTATTATATCTATTATATGTTCATTGAAAAAAGTTGCCAACTCAGGGCGCCCAGGAAGATCAAACTCCTTTCTACTGTCCAATTCCTGTCTTGTTGAGGGAGAGGTTGCAATTTCTTTTTTGTGTTCCCTTTGATCTACGTTTGACTTATCCGCTTCATTCGGCATAATCTCGGCGGGACGAAAGCCTGCGGCCTGAACTACGTCTCGTATTTGTGAAGAGTTCAACCAAGCCATACACTGATCTAGACGTCTTACTGCAGTGGCAGAAAGGTTCACCCCGCCAGTCATCCAGTATCCAAGAACAACTTCATCCGAAACTTTAGCTGATATACTGTAAGTTGGTAATAGACGACTAATCTTCTCGAAATAGATAGCATCTTGGAGACCATCATCCACTCCAATCCGCCTTGTTTCCTTCAAGGCAAGCGCAAACGAAAGGGCGGCGGATTTAGACCTTATGACTGACGCCTCGGCAACCGGGCACAAAACTTCATTCTGCTTGCTCGCAGCAACTCCTATCCGTCTAGAGCCAAAATTAAACACCTCAAACACACCAGATGGAACAAGCGAGGAATTCAACCATCTTTGAAGCAGTTCCTCCTTCACAAGAAGGCACCGCCCCTCACCCTTCAGATTAATGATTTGCCAGTCAGGACCACCAAATATAACACCTTGCATATCGGAGCCGTCTGGCAAAATGAAACCAACTGGAAGCCAAGGATCTTTTTCCATTTCATCAACTCCGCAAAATATTCACACCAGCAAGCATGTCGTCATCCGAGCTCGATCCAATGCGTGCGGCATCCATCTTCCAAACTATCTCACGCAGTGTATCTATATCATCTGCTTGTAAGGCGGTGGTGCCTTCGGCCACGAGTCGGGCGTGTTCTTGATGATTAGGGAAAAGGTGGTCTTCTCGGCTCATCCATTTAAAACGATCAATTACAAAACCGTCTTGCCGCCAGAATATCGTCGCGACGAGTGTACGCAAGTCATTAAAACGATCTTCAAAATCATTACTGTTGTTATCGATTGACCTTTGTGCTGTTTTGGCAAGATTATCGAATTTTTCTGACTCAACCGGCCGGGCTAATGGGCGAACAGTAGCATCAAAAAAATTAATCATTTTATCCAAGTCAATTTGTCGAATCGCCTTCTGATGATTACTCTTGGTTTGCGCCAGTAATTTCTTTGCCTCCTGAACATTATCCATCGCTTGTTTTGCGGCTTCAGGATCAGTTTGATCAGCCTCAACAGATGCCGCCCGTTCTAACCTGTCTCGAGCTTGATTGATTCTTTCGTCATCCACCTTATCGGAAATCTCATTTACCCGGCTTAGTGTTTGGTCTATTTGCTCCTTTATGTGTTTGGCTTGATTGGAATAGTCAATTTTCCCTTCCTGACTGGAATAGAAATTATCTCGACTTTCGAAAGATGCTCCGATGGAAGAAACATCAACTCCGAATCGTATTTCCCCCGAGTCCAATATCTCATACTCGCAAATCAGTTCTGCACCGGTGGCAATTACTCCATCATCAAAATCCGACCCGCTAACCTTAAACACCCCAATAAACCGATTGTCATTAATTGGGTCTGCAATGTCCCCTTCCCACAATTTGAAATTAATGGAATCCTTCGAACCAGATTGAAGGGAGACTGTCGATTTGAACGTTACTTCACCTTTTTTAGGAAGTTGTTCACCTTCTCTTACTAAGTAGAAGAGTCCCGTCCGCCCACCAAGTGTTTCTTGCACCTCCACACCGATGGAATGGGAAGCAGGAATAGCATCAATACTAGCGGCGGTGCGCGAGATTACTATCCTGTCTTCTTGCAGTTTTAACGGCATGCCACTTGAATCAAATCCAAAAATCTTAAACGTATTCTCCCCTGGTTGACTGAGCGACAACTCGACACTGACACCATCAACTAAAGCCAGACGTCCGGACGACCATCCGGTATCAAGGCTATCAATTTGGAATTCGGCACCGGCATGTGCCCCACTACCAACCTTTGCGATAACCTTGGCGCATGTGGCGGGAGTTCGTGCCATATAATTGAAACTTAAATCGAGTTTTGCGCCCGCATTTATTTTACCCCTAGCACTTTTTCGTCCGCGTCCTTGAGATTTCCAGTCAATTGACTCTGCAAAGATTGCCGCCCCCTCGGCGACTGCGGTCATAGGGTTTACCTCTGTCGATGGAGATATCCCTAGTTCAAAAGACACCTTGTCTCGAAGGGGTTTATACTGAGCGGGCCCGCCGACAAAAACAATTCGCTCCACATCATGCGGACTCAATCCGGCTTTCTCTAACGTTTCTCGAGTGGCCGCTATAGACTCGTCTAATTTGAGCGCAATCAACGGATCATACGACGCACGACTTACAGCGATATCGATATAAATATCTTCATCCGACTTATCGCGAATCTCGAAATCGGTTTCCAACATACTAATTGTCGCTTCTTCCCTCTGAGAAAGTTCAATTTTGGCATTTTCAGCCGCCCGAGTTGCCATGCGCAGAAGCGATTTATACTGCGGGTTTACTACCAAGTCTTCCGGAAGGTCGAAATTCTGAAACAGCCAAGGTTTCACTATGTTATCAAACAACATCCTGTCGAAGTCACGCCCACCACACATTGCTATACCACCATGCGCTAAAAGATTGACTCGTCCTGCAATACTTTCGGCTATCGCAACATCCAGGGTGCCACCCCCGATATCATAGATCACGAAAATACCATCAGATTTTCTCTGCTGCATCACACTCATTACCGCGGCAACTGGCTCCTGCATCAAGGCCACGCGACCAATAGCAGCAGAGTCGGCGGCCGACATCGTTGCATTTTTCTGCATCTGATTAAACGCTGCCGGAACCGTAATTACTGTGCCAGTGTCCCCATCCGAACGAATTTCTTCCGGCAAATATCCAAAGAGTACACGCAATATCTCAGCTGAACATTCTTCAGGAGTTAGAACGAGGTCAACTGCTGGAAGTTTTATAGGTGTGCTGGTTCCCATCAGCCGTTTGAATAGCGTTGCTGCATTGTCTGGATTCCTTGCAGCAGGATCATAGGCCCGTGACCCCACATATTTGTTGCCTCGCCGGTCGATATAAATGGCAGACGGCGTAACATCATGCTGCTCCGGACTCTTGTAAAGCCGAACAGTTTCTCCATCGTATGAGCAAATTGCACTGTTTGTCGTGCCTAAATCAATCCCAACGTAATTCATTTTTCCACCTTCTTGAGCATGACGGTGCCAGTTCTACGCACACCTTCAGAGTCCATAATAATTGGTTCAACCATTTGATTAACAACCAAATGGTCATCTGGGCCGAAGTCAGCTATGTTAAGTGCGGAAACTGCAATCCCAGGGTCATAAGCCTGCCCTTCAACATCCACTATCTTTAACCCGTTATCTTCGAGATTTCCAGAAACTTTCTTTTGAAAATATCGAAGTTGATTCATATATCGCGATGCCTCACTAGCGTCGAGTTTATTTACCACCCGAGAGAATAGCCGTGAGAACCGCCAACCCTCGACAGCCATGTCGATAAGAGATGATGCTATCTTTTCATTATCTGGAGCAATCTTATGGTTATGGGCATCCTCCTTCTCAACTTGCTCTGATTTGCTTGGTGTGCCACCAGAGTTACGGAACTCATTTCTACCGCTTTGCGTAATCTTGTAATAACCGCGTTTTGGTGACTCCACCAGACCAGCGTCTTTCATCTCCCAAGTAGCCCAATTTGCACGATTGGAGAAACGGCTTCCTCCGCTTGCGAGGCATTCTTTTGACTCTTCTGCCGTAATATCCAATTTTTTTGCAAGTTCCTTACGGAGGACAGACAGTTTCACTGCCCCCTGCGCATCCGCCAAATATTCCAAAATTGGATGCTTCATTTTTTGATAGCTAGGGATGCTCATTTGCGTATAACCCCTTACTTTACCTGCTCATTACTACCATAGAATCACCCTAGCCCTTGTGAGGGTAGCATATACTGAGCTATGAGGGAACAAAGCAAACCCCATAAGATGTTAAAAATTCGATGCCCCGTGACGAGAATATCTAGTATTGTTGTCGGATACAAGGTTAATCAAGAGACAAATGCACTTAATAATATGAGTCAGAATAATGCCTAGCAAAATCCCTGGACACATCAGACAAATCAGAAAACACGGGCTAGCCGCCTTCTTACGCCAAAAAAGGGAAAAGCACAAACGAAAAAGGGCGGATAAACGCAAACTCGTTTTAGACCATCTGCTACGCATCCATCAAGAACGCATCGCCTACGGACCGTTCAAAGGAATGGAAGTCTCTCCCGAACGTGTCAGTTGGGGCGACGGAGATCTTACAACTAAAATTCTCGGTGTTTATGAAAAAGTCGTTCTCGAAAAGATCGTTGCGCTTTCCAAAGACATTAACGGTCCCCTCATTGATGTCGGCGCATCAGACGGATACTATGTCATCGGCGCAACATACAGCGGACTCTTCCAGCAAGCCCACGCTTTTGAAATCAATCCAAAAGGGCAAGAAGCAACACGACGCAACGCCGACATCAATGGCGTCGCAGACAAAGTTCATATCCACGGGCGGGCGGATAGAGAGGAGATTAAATCCCTTATCACGCCGCACCGGGACGCTCTTGTCCTCATCGATATCGAGGGGGCCGAGTTTGACCTGCTTGATGCCGACATGCTTGAGACTTTGCGCGAATGCACCCTCATCATCGAGTCGCACCCGCCCAAAGTCGAAGACGGATTTGAACGTGAAAAGGAAATGCTCGAAATGGCCTCCAAACATTTCGAAATTGAAAAACTCAAAGGACAATTCGCCAGCCCCAATGAATTCGACGAACTCGATGATTTTAGCGACTATGAAAGACTTATGGCTTTCAGTGAAAATCGGGGCTGGGCGGGCTACTGGTTCTTGATGACACCGCGACGAACGATTTCTTCGTAAGACTTCAACAAGTTCGATATAACGACTTCTTTGGAAAATTGGATCTCGTAAGTATGCGTTCCACCCGCGACGAGACGGGAACGCAATGCGTCATCCTCGAGAACGGCACGGAGATTCTTTGCTAAACTATCGACATCATCAATATCACTCAGCATCCCGTTTACGCCATGCTGGATATACTCGCGAAAACCCGCTGCCCGTGTAGCAACTAAAGGAACACCTTTATACCAAGCCTCCGACATTACCGCGGAGCAACCTTCATGCCGTGAAGGTGCGGCAAGGACGTCTGCCAAATCCAACAATGCAGACCTGTCATTTCTCCAACCCGCAAAACAGACGCGGGACTCGATTCCCAAATCCCGCGCGAGCTTTTGGTATTCTCCCATGCGGGCACCGTCTCCGGCGAGCAGGAAAAACGCATCCATATCTGCTAAATCCGCAGCCGCACGCAACAACACATCCACGCCTTTTACCGTCCTCATGCGTGCTAGCATCAATATCACCGGTTTATCGTCGGGAATCCCGAACTCTTCACGTGAAAGCGAGGGATCCTCGGGTAGCGTGCCGAATGTGTGCCCTACAAATGTTCGGTCGGGATATCCGCTCTGCTGCCCGATATAATCGGCAAGCTCATGGCTAACACCCATATAGTAGTTGCATGTGGTACAATGCTTCATTTTGGTGGCGTCGGATGAGATGCCAAACCAGCCCAGTGCGGGAACCCCGCTATTTCCGGGCATGTAAATCGCCGCGCGAGGCTGCCAGCAATGAACGACGTCGGGAGCGTAAGATTTAATCTTGCTTCTTACCCGTCTATGATTGAGCCATCTTTTCCATCTGATAAAATCCATGAATTCATGGGGAATTCCTCCTTGATGCAATCTTTCGAAGATATGCGGCTGCTCGCGACAAAATACAAACTGCTCTACACCCCTCTCATGCAATGCACGTATTACATCAACCGAAAAAACCTCTACGCCGCCTATTTCATAGGAGGAAGAATATACCAAATGCAATATCCTCAAGAGACAACTCCCCGACGAACAATTTCTTCGTAAGTTTTCAACAAACTCGAGATGACGGCCTGTTTGGAAAATTTGGTTTCGTAGGTCTCGGCGCCTCCCGCAATCAACCGATCTCGCAAGCCGGCATCTTCGAGAACGGCGCGGAGGTTATCCTTCAAACCATCAATATCTTCTATGTCACTCAACATGCCGTTTATCCCGTGATCGATATATTCACCCAAACCGTTGGCCTTCGATGCAACCACGGGAACATTTTTATTCCACGCTTCCGGCACCACCGTGGGAAAACCTTCAAACCTTGATGGCACGGCGAGAATATCGGCGAGATCCAGTAGCGCGGACCTGTCATGTCTCCAGCCGATAAAGCGGACACGAGACTCAATTCCCAAATCCCGTGCAAGTTTGCGGTAGTCCTCCAACGTGTGCCCCTCGCCGGACTCAATCCCTAGCTCCCGTGCGAGGCTGTGATGGTTCTTCAGCGCGTTGCCACCTCCCGCTAGCAGTAAAAACACATCCAAGTCCACGGCCGCACGCAACAATATGTCCACACCCTTTGCCGGGCTCATCCGCGCAAGCATTAATATCACCGGCTTATCATCAGGAATCCCAAACTCCTCACGTGAAAGCGCAGGGTCTTCTTTTAGCCGGACAAAAGTATGACCATGAAACGCCCTATCAGGATGTCCGCTCTCTCGTCCAATCCAATCGGCAAGTTCATGGGTGACGCCCATATGATAATCACAATTCCTGAAGTGCTTCATATCAAGGCGGATGCCAAACCAGCCCAGCACCGGCACACCGCCCCCTGGAGGAGTCCAGTCTGCCGCCGTAGGCATCCAGCAATGAACGACATCGGGAGCATGGGACTTAATCCTTCGGAGAATTTTTTTGCCAACCAGTCGCTTTTGAAACCATTTGTTCCACTTGTTAAAATCAAAGGTCTCAAACGGGATGCCGGCACTGCGCAAAGGCCGCAAGTAATCGTCGTAAGGTCGGCATACGACAAACTGCTCCACACCCCTCTCCTGCAAGGCAAGAACGGTATCAAGTGCGAAAATCTCCCCTCCGCCATGCGCACCTCTTTCCGACATTACATGCAAGACTCTCATATCGAAACACCCCTGCGAATAATCTCCTCGTAAGTATTCAGGAGATTGTCGATGACGGCCTGTTTGGAAAATTTGGCTTCGTAAGTCTTGGCGCCACCGGCAACCAATCGCTCTCGTAAACCGGCATCTTCGAGAACCATCTGCAGA
>JAPOUT010000034.1 GCA_026708545.1 Hyphomicrobiales bacterium | reverse complement strand
TGCAAACGGATTTTTCGTCTCGTAGTTCGTGATTTTCATTTCATATCCCCTTTCATGGTTACGTATAATCGACAGGCACCCTCCGCGGAGGCGAGCCGTTTGTATCCGTGATTAGAGACGCCCTCCCTCCCCCCGTCAAGAAAATTAATAAAAAATTTCAAAATCCTTTCTTGTTCGCCGCCCGCAAGCAAAAACAATCCTCCAAAACCCCTCGATAGACGCCGAATTTACCCGAATATCGCAAGCCGGAAAAAAGCGAATCGAATCGCTTTCTTCGACAACCCCCGGGAGATTTTCTCCCTATAACAATCGCCAAGGCTCCCAAAATCGCCAAAAGGTGCCGGTGGCAGGGCAAGGATGTTTTTCAGGTGTGAGATCACCCCGCCGCCCCGTCAATGTCAGGAAACGCCATCCGCACTGCAAGTTTTCGCAGATTCATTACGAACCCGGTCTCCATCGCAGCCCCCGTCAGCTGCGGCCGTGCGCAACCCCCTTGGACAGTCTCTCCAACAGAACGTCCGCACCCTTGCAATCGCCCGCGGTTCCCCAAATTGTAAAAGCGGATGGGTTGCCGGGTGGTCTGTTGCATCATTTCCAAATACTTTCGGGGAATCTAGCAAATTTACGGGCAGAGGGCGTAAATTCCTTATACTTTCGGAGAGTCTAACAAATTTACGAGCAGGGGACGTAAATTTCTTATACTTTCGAGCGTCCACCAAATTTAGACGATTTCCGGTAAAAATCGGGAGTGATTCGAAGGATGACTGTTGATTCGGGCAGTTTCTCCATTCCTGAAAACCGCCCATTTTCCGCTGGCAATGAGCAAGTTCCCTGACCAACTGCAAAAGAGAACTTGAATACCGTTTGAATCCGGGACCTAAATGGCATCGTTAGCAGACCATCAAGGTTTGTAAACACACCAAAACAAACCAACTCAAAGAGAGCCCCGGCATTATCCAAAAGGATTCTGTCGGGGCTCTTTTCAACCGGCTTCTCAAAATCGATTGCAAGCAAACTTGAATATCGGCTTGTTCAAGTTCATCTCGCTCACCCCTCGTAGTGATATGTTTGCGCTTAAGACTTTCGTGCCTTGGTATAACCAGGCATGAGATCAACATCGTCTGGCATTAAGAACCTATAAGTGCACGGACGAGCACTTCCAGTCCTTTCAAAATACTGAAAATGCCGGCGCATACAACAAAGAACGTTATAGAATCCATTGAAGTTCCCATGCCTTCCTCCTTATTAAGTTTCGTGCCGATATTGATTACCCACGAATCCCCCACATTTTCCTAACCATATCAATTGGCTTTCGTAGATGAATTTTTCCGATGAGCGGGAATCACGGGGCAGAACCGTGCCTTCAAGTGGAGCGAGACATTTGATTCCTCGGTCATCGAAGGACATATCGCGTATCAGTTCATCGTGCGAACGGGCAATTTCCTTTTTGATTTTGCCTGCCGGAAGCGATTGGCGTACCGGCGCCATATGGCCGCTGGTACGACGCACGATCTTGGTTGCCTTGCGCTCGGCCTGCTCGCTGATAACATAAAAACACGGCATCTCGGAAAATCTTGTTGCGTTTTTAGAAGGCATTTAGGATACTTGCCGTGCGGATGTCTTTTGTAACGAGACCCCAGTATCGTCCAACCGTTCATACAAGGAGATTTTCCGTGAATTTGCCCCGTGCTGCCATCTTTGCATTGTCCATGGCTCTGTTGTTTCCAGGGTCTTCGGCAATTGCTGCTACGGATTATTCTCATCCCCGGTTCACGGTGACCGAGGAGCGCACTTTGAACCTTCAGGCAGTCGGTTCGCAGATAGTCATCGATACGATTGAAGATGCTTTACGTGCCGGCGGTCTTGCTTTGCTGGGGGAGGATTTCCAAATCGACTCGTCATTGAGCTATGTGACGGAAGAATCCTCCGACGGCACAATCAAAGGCGAAATCGACCTCGTGCTTCCCTTCTACAATAAAAACGGACACGTGATATTTACGCAGCCGGGGCTGGTTTTTTGGGAAGGCCTGGCAGAAGAAGAACGCGTTGATGCCAACCTTGGCATGGTTTATCGCACAAATCTCGCAAACACGCCTATCGATATTGATGCGATAGGCGGTGCTTCGCTGTTCTACGATTACGACTTGCACCGGGTTGGTCATGAACGTCTTGGCATCGGTTTGGACATGCAGAGCGGGGATTTCCATAGCGCATTCAACTATTATTATCCGTTAAGCAATGAAGAGGACGGCAGGGAAGGTTTCGTTGAAGAAGCATTGAAGGGAATGGATTTAAGTGTTGCGCTTGAAAGGGAAGCAATTCGCGCAGGAGCCCGTCTTGGTTATTGGAGGTATGACGGTGGAAAAGACGTTGCGGATGAATGGAGAACTTCGGTTGGTATTGAAGGAGGTGTCAGAGTTGCTCCGGGTGTTTTCATTGAAGCCGAGTGGGAGAAGCATCAGGAAGATGTCATTCTTGATCAGCGTTTGAGTCTGGGATTGGCCTTTCGGTTTTCTTTACCGGATTTTGAAGGGCAGGGTTACAAGGGTGGTTCGATGTCATCCGATTTGCACCGGATTGTTGAGCGGGAAAAGCGGGTCCTCTATGAGGAGCGGGAAGCGGTTGCAAGACCGAGTGTATCGATTGGCCGCACCGGTGATGAAACCGGACAGGTTGCGGAAGGAGACACAATAGAACTGGATATCCTGCTGAGCGAGGCATTGGGAGAAGATGTGACCATTAATCTCGTTGGAAGCGGTTCTGCCGACTACGGAGAAGACGGGGACTGGGTATTGGATAACGGCAGCGGCAGCAATTGTGATTCTGTTACGGGAGTCAGTTGCCAGGTAACGATAACCGCCGGCCAAACGAACGCCAACGGGGTGGAGATTGCCATTAGGGACGATGGAAACGCCGGAGAAGATTCGGAGGACATTATTCTCTCCATGGCAGTTGCTTCTGCGGGCAATACCGGCTTGATGTCCGGTGGTTCTCTGGTTCTCAACATTGAAGCGGATCCAGTATTGCCGGAAGTTTCTTTGAGTGCCACAAGCACGGAAATCACGGAGGGAGGCACGGCAACATTGACGCTTGCCTTGAGCGGGACGGTGGAAGCGGATGCGACATTTAATCTTGTCGGCGTCGGCGGGACGGCGGAGGTGACATACGGCGCCTCCAACGATTGGAGTTTAAGTGTCGGTGGAACCGTTTGTGACACCGCTACTGAAGATTCTCCTTGCAAAGTGACGATTCCACGAGGCGAAACCACTGCCGAAGTAACGGTCGAAGTGAACGCGGACATGGATAACGAGTCGTCTTCCGAAACCTTTACCGTTTCGGTCGAGGTTGATTCGGGAAGCGCCGGCTTCGTGCAAGAAGGAAACCCTTCAAGTTTGACTTTCACCATCCCTGCCAACGGCAACACCGTTTCCATCGATTCAAGCATGTCCGACAGCACGGTCGGCGAGGACGGCGGAACGGCAAGCGTCGTCGTGAAAGTGGACAAGCCCGCATCCACCGACATAACGCTGAATGTTTCGGCTGCGACTTCAAGCACGGCGAAATCCGGCAATTACACTATCACGGGAGACAACTATGCAAACGGTGCGTTAACCATTGCCGCAGGGGATTCGAGCGGAACGGTCACGGTCACGGGGGTTGACAACGAAACCACGGAGACAACGGCCCGGACGATTGTTTTGAATTTTACCGGAACCCTGCCGGCCGGTTGGGGATTCGATCCCTCCGCTCCGCTCACCCATACAATAACCATAACCGATGATGACACGGTTACCACACCGCCGGGCGGAACCGTCACTTTCTCCAATCCCACGTTGTCGACGATTGCCGAAATAGGAGGAAGCACGATCATTACCGCAACCATCAGCCCGCAGCTCCCCGCGGACGAAACCGTCACCGTCGCCGTCACACCGAGCGGAACCGCGGTGCAGGACACCGATTACGAACTTTCGGTTTCGGGCGGAACACTCGCCGGCAACATGTGGACTCTTCCGACACAGGCGTCCGGCGCAAGGCTCACCGTTGCAACCAAGGAAAACCCCGGCATCACAAACGACATATCCTTTACGCTCGCCTTTTCCGGTGCAACATCAACGGGCGGATGGAGCATTACCGCCGCATCCCACGACTTCACCATCGACAATGGCGCCATTGCCAAGAATAGAATCGGTTTTGCGGTGGCGGGTGGAACGATAACTGTTGACGAAGATGTCCGCACGACCCCGCTCACGATGCAACTCTCCAACAAGGACGGAACGCCGTATACGGGCAGAACCGTCTCTTTGCACATGCAGGCGTCCGTCGCCGGTGCCACCAACAGCAATGATTACCAAGTCGGATTCGATGTAGTTTCAGCGGTCCCCCAAGCTCTTTGGGTGAACACCGGTAGTAGTGCAGGTAATATAATTATCTTCAGTGGTGTAAACCATAACCAAGGACTCATTGCGCTCACCATCACTGTTACCGATGATACGATCGATGAGGGCACAGGAGAAACCTTCACCATCTCCATTGCCGAGAGACGGGCTTTCCCGGCGGATTGGGAAATCGACCCGAACAACGACAGTTTCACCTTGACCATCAACGACAACGACTAGGGATTCATTACGAACCCGGTCTCCATCGCAGCCCCTGTCAATCAAGCCGACCGTTACCGAAGCGGCCGGACCCGTTAGGAACCGATGCCGAATGGCGCGACGGATTAAATGCCGCCTGTCCACCCCGAAGAACATTCTCTCCGAACGGACAGGCGCCAGCAACTAATTCATGCCGTCCTGGGATGGTCGGGCAGATGGTTTTTCAATTTTCTTAAAGGAAAGGCAGCCTTAAGTTTCACTTAAGTTTGCTTTCTTACAACCGGGATACATTAACCAAACATAGGTAACCAAACACAGGTGAAATCATGATGAAAAAAACCTTGAAATTTATTTCCGTCTTTGCCGTTGCAAGCCTTCTTTCCGGTGCTGCAGTTGCACAGTCCGACAGCTCATTGGACCAGGACAGCAATGAAAAAGACATACAAAACGCCAAATTGGCAACGGTCACGATGATTGAGGCCGTTAGCAAAGTGACAAATGCGCATGACGGTTTTGTTATCTCTGCAATTCTTGAGAGCAAGAAAGGCGACCGGCTCGTCTATGAGATCGATTTCGTTCAAAACGAAAAAGAGATTGAAGTCTGGGTTGACGCCAGAACGGGAGAAATGTCCGAACTTATGGAAGATTAACTC
>JAPOUT010000069.1 GCA_026708545.1 Hyphomicrobiales bacterium | reverse complement strand
ATGGGCAGCGAACTGGTTGCAGCCTTTTCCTACGGCGTTACGGACCGCATACGATTTTTTACCGGTGTGCAGGTTTCCTATCATGGCGGCGCCGCCAATGAAGACAGCCCGTTGTTTCTTGACAGCCTGACGAGCTCCGTCGGCGCGGGGTTTGCGTGGTCGCTGTACGAAAGCGATGCACGGGCGCCGATACGATAACCGATGATTAACGAATAAACACAATACGAGGAAACAAATGAAAACACTCCGCATCCTGACTAGCGTGCTATTGCTGGCCGGCACCGCCGCGTGCGGTTCCGCCGCTCCGAATGAAGCGTACTACCAACCTTCGATGGAGACGTTTGACTTCAACTTTAAAGAAGAAACTTCTTTCAAAAAATACATGGAAGAAAAAACCGCTTATGTGAAAAGGCACCGGATCTATTTTGATGCCGGAAACACGGACGTGGAATTAAGCCGCATTACGCCCTATGAATTGCCCGTTCCTCCCGGCTGTGACGCAAAGCCTTCCAGGGGTGCCCTTTTAATCCACGGCATTTCGGATACCACCTATTCATTAAAAGACATCGCTGAATTTCTTAACTCGGAATGTGTTTTAATAAGGGCGATGCTGCTGCCGGGGCACGGAACCCGTCCGGGAGATCTTTTGCAAATTAAAAAAGAAGAATGGATTGAAGCCGTGGATTTCGGCATTCGTTCCCTGAAAAGCGAGGTAGATCATGTCTATGTCGTCGGCTTCTCGTTGGGCGGACTGCTGGCAACGCACGCGGCCACGAACCACACGGACTTGTCCGGTCTGGTGTTGCTGTCTCCCTCCCTGCAGGTCGTCTACTCTCCGCTGGTGTGGCAGACGCGCTGGCTGCGGTATGTCTGGGACTGGATGGATGTTGACCCGAACGCGAGCCCCGTTCGATATCATTCCATGCCGACAAACGGCCTTGCCGAACTTATGGAACTGAGATCGAAAACAATTTGGTCGCTGCGTCGTAAAAGAGGCCTGAAGCCTCCCGTCTTTGCAATGCTTGCCGAGCATGATGTTTCGGTAAACTCAAGAAAAACCCTGGAGATCCTCCATGCGGCGTCTTCGCATGAAAAAAGTAAATTTATCTATTACGGCGACCACGACAAAAGCAGCATCGAAAACAACCGCACGGAATATCGGAGTGCCTATCTGCCGGATTTAAAAATCCTCAACTTCTCCCATGTGGCATTTACCTACTCGCCCGAAAACCCCCTGTTTGGAGAGAACGGAGAAATCAAGGTGTGCGGTAAGAACATCGGCGTTGTACACAAAGAAGAGGCCGAAAAATGCTTCGAAACGGACTACCCGTGGAAAGGGGAATTCGGCAGCACGAACGATGCAAAATACCTTCCCCTGCAAAGACTGACTTACAATCCCGATTTCACCAAAATGAAAAGCGACATACTGTCATTCATCAACATACAATAAGCCTTCTCGTATTCGGACCGCCAAGTGGTTTTTCTAAGGATTCCTGTTATCCTATGAATGGGAGATAAGAGAATTTAGATATCTTTAACTGACCAAACGCCTCACCGTTCTGTTTTTTTAATACATTAATAAACCGCCGAAGCATTATGTCACAATTTAATCCTCCCCAAATAAATCCTCAATCCCCACATCAAGGGCTTCCGCAATCAAATACAAACGGCTTGCCGACACACGATTGAAGCCAGTTTCATATTTCTGAACTTGTTGAAATTTGACTCCAATTTGATTGGCAACATCGCTTTGCGTCATTTCTCGGAGCAACCGAAACTGCTTGATACGCTCCCCGACATGGACATCAACGGGATGAGGTTTTGGATTCTTTCTTTTCGGAATTTTCTTCTTTGCGGTTTTCATGCTCTACAAACACCCTCTTCAGTGGCAAAAGTGCTTTCAATGCGAGAAGATTGTCCCCGTGGATAATCAAATTGCCGTCCAAATCGGGAGCATCAATTGATTTTCTCCTGTCTGCTTTCAGGGTATAAAACGGCACCGACAAATGATGACCCGCAATATCTCCTTTCCCCAAAAAATCTATCCTAGCCATCGCCAATTACTCCTTCGCGTGCCAAAACGATCGCTTTGGTGTATTTGCAAGATGCTCGAGTTGTATTCAGTTGGCATCATAGATTCGCCAACAAACGCCTTCGCAACTTATGCTTCTTGAACTAGTGTTCGGGTAAGGTTTTGAAATCGGCGTCCCTGTTGCCGCTACACGTGGCAAGCGCGGACACTGGCAAGAAATTCCCTGCCAAACAAGAATACGATACATGGAGACTTTTCCCTCCGGGTCGTTGCTACAAAACACCGGCAAGGCGCCGGGTCGTCAGCAGACCAACCCGCAAAGGGTTGTCCCATTTATTTCCTTTCGGTCTTGTATTCATGGGCAACCCGACAGGGTCGCCCTTTGCGGAACTGGTCTGCTGAACCAATACCCCCATTATACACAGATGGCTTCACAAAACAATCCCGCCAGAGAAAAACTCGGTTTTAACAGGTATTTCGCTCGATTCGCTGGTGTTTCGCTATCGGTAGCAACCACCGGAAACGGGACACGCCGGAAATATGGCCCTCAATAAGACTCTCTTCACAGCCGTCGCAGGTGATGATGCAGAAAGACGGATATTCCTTTGAATAATGGTTTTGAATCATGGTAGACAGGCCTTGCCTGCTGGCTTTCACATCGAATCTGCTTGATTCGCTTAATTTTATTTGCCTGTAAGCCTTGCGGGTAGAAGAACTGCAAGGGTACTGTTTTACACATACAAGGGCAGAATGGTATTCTTACACGGCTTTATCAAAAAATCGAACAAAACGCCTGAAGCCGACTTGGATTTAGCAACAAGAAGAATGGAAGGACTACAATGAGAAAAGAAGACGCGGAAAAAGGAACAATAGGTTCTTCTTTTGAAGTCTTTCTCAAGGAAGAGGGCAGCTATGAAGAGGCAAATGAATATGCCATCAAGCACGTGCTCGCGTTTCAACTTGCCAAAGCGATGCAGGAACAGGGCATCAGTAAAACGGAAATGGCGAGACGCCTAGAGACCAGCCGATCACAACTGGACCGTCTCCTGGATCCGGAAAAAACAGGCGTAAGCCTTGGCGCCCTCAAGCGCGCCGCAAGGGCCGTGGGACGAACCTTGCGAATGGAATTGGTATAAGGTTTATTCTCCCTCCCCGTTCTCGCGGACGTCCAATTCCGGAGCGCTCAACGAACGCGGGGGCGTATCCAGGTGTTTCAAGTCCCGCAAGCCGTCACCGCCAACGCGAATTCCCAACTCGCGAAAACCGCGGGCCTTCGGCAAAACGCGGGACTCCAGCGACGCGACAAACCTGTTGTAAGAGCTCATCGCCCCTTCCAGGTTCTTCCCTACATCGCCGACATGGCGAACCATCACGCTGAGACGCTCGTATAACTCTTTTCCCAAATCCTCGATGCGTTCGCGATTCTCCTCCACCGCCTTCACCTGCCAGCCATACGCAACCGTCCGCACCAACGCTAAAAATATTGTCGGAGTCGCCAGCAACACGCGCCGCTCGATTGCCTCCTCCCACAAGCCCGGAGACGCCTCCAGCGCGGCCCCGAGAAAATGGTCGCCGGGAACATACATCACGACAAACTGCGGACTCGGTTCCAGGCCGCGCCAATATTCCTTGCCGCCCAGCGTCTGTATGTGCGTGCGTAAATTCTTCGAATATTGGGACAAAAACTCGGCGCGCGCTTCGCCGTCGGCATCAAGGTGGTTGAGATAATTCTCCAGGGGAGTCTTCGCATCCACGACAAGCGAGCCCCCGTCCGACATCCGGATAACCATGTCCGGGCGCATCCGCGAACCGTTGCTGACAAATTCCTCCTGGGTGAGAAAGTCGCAGTACTCGGTCATGCCCGCCAGCTCCGCGACGTTCTGCAGACTGCGCTCGCCCCACCTGCCGCGAACCTGCGCCGAACCCCGCAACGCCTCGCGCAGCCGGGACGCCTCTTCACGAACCTCCTTCTGCTCGTCCAACAAGCCCCTTATTCCTTCTTTGATAGACCCCTGGCTCTCCCGCCGGTTCCTCTCTATCTCTTCCAGACCCTCGCGGTATTTTTCCAGCAACTCGCGCACCGGATTCATATGCTCCGTGAATTTGCTGTTCGCAAGGTTTAAAAAGCCTTCCTGGTTTTTTTGCAGCACCTGGCTCGCAAGCGCATCGAATTTCTTCTCCATGTTTTGCAAATCCTCGATGCGCTGCCTGTCCGCGCTTTGCTCTCCCTTCAAGCGCAGCAACTCTTCGTCCTTTTCCATGACCTGCGCCCGCAGCGTGTTAACTTCGCCGCTACGCTCGACAAGCAGCTTGCGCACCAGGCCGCCGTACACGCAAGCCGCCACGCAAGCCCCGGCAAGCAAACCGAACAACACTAAAAATATCACCTCCATGACTTCAACCTCCGGACGGGCGACAGAAAGGATCGCCGTATCGTTTTAAACATGCATTGTGAACGCAGATTTCCGTCTGCTCTTCGCGCGCATACTCGTTGCGGTCAATTGTTTCGACGTAAGTATACGGTATCGAAACCAGGCGCGTGTCCTCTTCGCAAACCGTTCGAACATCCCCGTTCTCCAAGGTCTTTGCCACGCACACCGACCTGCCGTCGGGAACCTCAATATAACGATAACCCTGGCGAACAACCTGCTCGTATTTCGGCGGCAAATTCGCACCCCATATCAATTCGCATATTGACAGCTGGGCCTCATACTCCGGGGTCGCGCAGCCCGCCAGCAAAAGGGCAACACCCAAGACCATCGCCCTCATGTTACATCCTCCGAAAAAGGGCGGCGCGAACGCACCGCCGCCGAAAGCGTCCCCTCGTCAAGATAATCAAGTTCGCCGCCGACAGGAACGCCATGCGCCAGACGCGAAACCGACACGCCGCAATCCCCGAGAACCTCGGTGATATAATGCGCCGTTGCCTGCCCCTCCATCGTTGCGTTCATCGCGAGAATGACTTCGCGCACCTCGTCGACGGCGGCGCGCCGGTGCAAGCGTGAAATACCCAGCTCCTCGGGGCCGACCCCGTGGAACGCCGAGAGGGTTCCCCCCAGCACATGGTAACGTCCGGAAACGGCACCGGCGCGCTCCAGCGCCCAAAGATCGCCGACGCTCTCGACAACGCACAAGACGGCGGCGTCGCGCCCGCGATTGCTGCAGATGCCGCACGGCGAGACGCTATCGATGTTGCCGCATTGGGGGCACACGGAAACCTTTTCCAAAACTTCGTGCAACGATTTTACCAGCGGAACCAGCAATGCATCCTTGCGGCAGACCAAATGTAGCGCGGCACGGCGCGCCGAGCGCGGACCCAGTCCCGGAACCTTCGACAGCAGCCTTATCAAGTGCTCAATCTCCTCGCCCATCCGTCAGGACCCGCCGCGTTAACGGCCGTCTCCCTCGCTCTCGACAACGGCATCGGGAAAAACCTTCAAAGCCTCGGCGCGCAAATCCTTGCCCGGAGAATCCGGTGCCTCCGTTGACGCTTGCGCCGATGCCGGCGATGCCGGTGATGTCGG
>JAPOUT010000111.1 GCA_026708545.1 Hyphomicrobiales bacterium | reverse complement strand
CTCCTCATAGAGTATCCGCTTCTCGCGTCTGACCGGTTCCCAAAGATTCGCTTGCGCCGCGGTTTCGTAATTCTTGAAACCTTGGAGGCTCGGCAGAGAGAAACGGAACACGATCCCCGCATTCCAGCGCGAGTCTAACGAATCGGAGTCGTGTTTTTCGTATCCACCCTCCACAGCCACGCCCGGATAAATCCAATAACCCGCTCCAACATCGAAGGAAGGCCGCCACTTCGCGTTTTCTTCCTCTTCGCCCTCAAAACGCCAAACACCGATGCTCGTATCGAGACGAAGGCGCGATCGTACGAACCCCAAGCGAAAGTCACCGCCTTGAAGCGGTTGTTCCTCGTAATCGGTTCTGCCCTCTTGCCAGTCGTTGAGGGGGTGGTAGTAGTTTAAAGCCGCTTGGAGAGAACCGCTTTGCACATCCGCGCCGAGACCCAACCGTTGGTGCTCCCGCTTGAGGTCGTAGTCGTAAAATATCGAACCTCCCGCAACGACACCGGGCCTGAGGTGCAGGCGATACACAAGCCCGAGGTTTGCGTCAATGCGATCTTCGCTTTCGAGACCCGACCAGAAAACCGCGCCCGGCTGCAGGAAGAGAGCCTGCCCTGTTCCATCGGAACGTTCCCTGCTAAACAGCGGAATGACGGCGTCTATCTCGCCGGTGGCACTCTCGTCCAAAACCCATCCGATGCTCGAATCCAAACGGAAATGTTCGCTGAAGAGCGCAACGCCTCCGGCGCGGACAACATCTTCAATTGTGTCAACCAATATGCGCGAACTTGTGTTGCGGAGCGCACGTTTTCCGCATTGCGAATAATCGCTCGATGTTTTCGCCGAAACGGAGCTTTCCCGGTCTTCTCCTAGGCGGTCACGAATGAGGGGGGGGGGGGGGGTATCAGTGCAACCCAGCATGTTACTCCAAAGTTGCTCGAGACCCGATTGCGAGCGTGCGAGCCAAAAACCGTCTTCCGCCTTCGAAGGCGATGACAAGTCCGAAACCGCAAGCAATGAAAACGCTACAAGCGGAAGCAATAATTTACCAGAAAACAACCGAATCTTCATACTTCAAACCCTCTTCGAAAATGATACCTGGGGAGACTCATGCCACACTTTGCCCGGAGTGGCAAAAAACTCCGCAAGAGTAAAAGCCAATCCGCATTTTACAAACTGAAACCACCAAAGGAACTGCAACCGATTATTCAGAAATCCCTTCGCTACCCGTTTCGCAAAGAAGGAGAAGCCGGGGCCGTCAAGCGTAAAGGAACTCTCCCTCCCTTCTTGCCGGAGTGTCCCCTTCCCTCGCCAACTTGTCAACCCGATGGCGCAATTTCCGGGGTTTTCACGGGAATTCCGAAAATTAAATTACATCTTCGGGCGGCGATTCTCTCCCGAAAAGCCTGCCGTTTCCGCCCGGTTCAGACGGCGATCCGAGATATCCAAGAACTGGAAGAAAGAAAAATTTTTATTCAAAATCCCGGCGGGGGACGAAGCACGGGCTGCAGATTGCCATTACCGCTCTCCTTTGCGGCACATGTATCCGCAGACGTTTAAGAAAGCCCCGGCAGAATCTTTCGGATAATGCCGGGACTTCCTTCCTTGAGTGGATTGGTTTACAGGACAACCGGAGTCGGTCTGCCAATGATGCCATTCAGTCCCCGGCTTTGCCGGAAATGCAAGCTTTTTTGCGGCGAAACCGGGAACTTACGCATTGCCAGCGGAAAACGGGCGGTTTTCAGAGATGAAAAATTCCGGAATATGGGCGAAATCGGCGAATCACTCCCGATTTTTGCCGGAATGCGACCGGTTTCAAGGGTTCTTTGATACGAATCGGTGTCGGCTGCTCACCGATACAACCGTCCTGTCACCCCGAAATTACCGATAATTGCGCCGTTTCGTCCCAAGACAGCACCTCTCCGGCTTTATGCCGGTCGAGGCAGTTCTTTTTCGAGGCTTGCCTGGTTTTGGAGATACAAGGCTCCAAAATTAGAAGTCGATGCGCACACCCAGATTGGCGCGAACCTCATCGGCATCATCACGATGCAGCGCTGACGCCTCTCCATAAACCGAGTAGCCTTCGTTCCACTCATAGGAGAGGCCGAGCTTTCCGTCAATCGACACATCGTTTCGCTCGTTGGCAATGGTCACGCCGGACACTTTCACGGATGTCTTGCCGTCAATGGGGGCTTGTATAGACAACCCGCCGTAAAGATAACCCAACCCGTTGGAGAACCGGTATTCGCCATCAAATGACAATCCCAGTTTCAAGTCCACAGTGTCGCCATCCACCAACGATATGCGCTCCCTGTGGGGACCAACGAAGTCTTCAAATCCGACACGAGTCCAAGTCAATCGCGCAAGCGGCGTGACCCGGAAGTTCATCACGTCAAAATTGTATTCCGTCTCAACCAACGCCCGTATGCCGGTTCTGTCATCTTTGAAATGGTATTGCACCTGGCTGCCCACATAGTAATCATCGTTTGACACGAATGCAGGGAAACCCAATCCGATATCGGTGCGGGAACTATCCAAATCTCCCCACAAACCGAGTTCCGGTTTGCCGTCGGGCCCAACCTTCGGTTTTGGCGGGTTTCCCATATCCTTTTCGATGTCGTCGGGAATTTTAGCGGATTCCTTAGCGGTGTCAGAAAGACCTTTATTCATAAAACTCCATACATGACCATAGTTCTCATACTCAAGAACATAATTGAACGCACCGATAACCTGTTCCCCCGTAAAACTACCCGCCTCTGCATCATAATCTTCGTCCACTTCTATCAACTCCTCGAAATGCGTATTTTCTCTTATGACAACATTCTCGTCCACAACCAACGAAACACGACTCTGTCCCGTAACATCTCCTTCAACATACATCCCAGCATAATTTCCAAGAGAGTCGACGTGGAAATTCAATTGAGTATCACCCGTACCTTCATAATCACCGAATATTTCTAGCGCGTTATTAATCTCTCCATCATAACGGACAACTCCATTACCAAGGTGTCTGACAAGGGCCGAACCAATGTAATCACGATTTGCAATCGAAATGTCACCGTCACCATAATGCGTGGCTTCTATATCCTCGTTAACAGTTCCCGTATTTTCAATTACAATATCGCCTTTTCTAAAATGAACGGCTCTTATATCGCCCCCGACAGTTCCGCGATTTTCGATCAAGATATTGCCTTCATAATGGTGCTTGCCTATCACGTTACCGCCGACTTCACCGGTCGCGCCGTTCTTTATCGAGATGACACCAACACTTCCCAAAGTATGGTTTCTGCCTATTATATCAGTAACAACAGTTCCTGAATTTTCAATGGTAATACGAGCATCTTCAATGCTGTAATTCAAAGCTTCCAGTTTTACAACATTGCCATCGTTTATCAGTGAAATATCATTCCCGTCATACTCTACGTGATACACACCATCTCTACGAGATGTTACAGGACTATTGGCAGGGTCGTTATCAAGACTGAAAAGTGTGTGCGCTTTTTTGCCAAACTTCACACCTTCAGGAAGATCTCCGGAAAGATTAATTACGAAATATCCTTCGATCGCCTCGTCCAGTCTATCGTCATTAATGTCAAACAAAAACGACTTGTTTGTTTCTCCCGGCTGGAAGGTAACCTCTCTACTATGAAGATACTGACTCCCTCCTCGCCGGTCTTCTTGAAGGTGAAATCTACCATCTTTTTCAAACGATAAGGGAGGCGGTTCAGAACCATACCATACCCTCAGCGGCTCATCCAATGCCTCGGAAAGCACAACTTCCACCGCTATCGAACCTACACTTTCGTCAAACCTTGTCGTTGACTTTGTGAATCCGACAGTAACGTAATCTTCAATACCATCATCGTCATCAACAATGGTAACAGTATGGGAGTCTTTTTCACCAAGTATCACGCCTTCAGGAAGATCGTAATACCTGCTTTCATTCATGGTGACTGTAAATGATTCATTACCTTCATCTCTGTCATCATCAAACACCAACACCTGCACGGCATTCACATTTTCTGCATTTGCCGGGATAAAGGTATTGTGCCACAGAATTCGATAATCATCATTTCCATATTCATGTGTTCTATATCCTTGTTCCGCACTTCCGGAATAGACATAATCCAAACGGATTGCTTCTGAGACGGGCGGGGTAATTTGCGCTTCAATAAATACAACCTTGCCTCCGCCTTCCGCCATTTCTGATTCTGTCCTTTTAAACTCAATCACCGAAACATCGGTAGTTTCCTCAACCGTCTTATCTTCAGGAAAAACTATCGTCCTTTCATCAGGCTTGTTGACGGTCTTGTCCTCGGTCTCCGTGCCTGTTTCATCACCGGGAGTGACAACGACTTCGGGAATTTCCTCCACCTCGGCAACGTCATCATCAACGATGGTGACGGTGTGGGTGTGCCTGCCGAAAATCACACCGTCGGGAAGAGAGGGAAAGCTTGTAAGCATGAGTATAATCGTCTTGTCCTCTTCATCTACATCATCATCTATAGCCTCCAACGTTAAAAACCAGCTTGTAATTCCCGCCGGTATCGTTAGAGTAGCGGGCACAATCTGATAATCCGTCCCCCACAATGCCGTTCCGCTTATTGGAGAAACGATCAAAGTCACTTCTTGCGAAAGAGGTTCGCTGATTCGAACTTCCACCAAATGCGAATGACCGTGTCCCTCGGTCACCGACGAAGTCGATGTCACAAACTCGACAATCGCCTCGCCGTCATCCCTGATGGTGACGATGTGGTCGCGTGTGTCGAATGTCACGCCATAAGGAAGATCTCCTCCAAGAGACAGGGTAACCGTCTCACTGCCCTCGAATATCGCGTCTTCATCAATTACAACCTCCAAGGATTTGTGCGCTTCCCCTTGTTCGAAGGTTATAGAGTCGGGGATAGTGATGTCATCTTCGGAACCGGCGCTAGCGGACACAGACAGTGTTAAAGGCTGCAGGCGCGGTCTGCTAAGGTCCACTTCCAGAAGCAATTTATCACCCTCCCTCCCCGATGAATGCGAATTCCTAAACCCGACCTCGGCATCGTTGTCCTCAATGGTAACGGTGTGCCTACGCGGCGAACCTACTCGCACGTAAGGACGTGACTCGTCTGTTCCCCTTAAAACAATCACGAATCTCTCGTCACTTTCAAAAACGGAGTCGTCCACAACAGTAAAATTCACGGATGCGGTTGTCTCCCCCTCCGGGAACGTCACCGTGCCCGGCAGGGAATCAATGTCATCCGCCGAAGCCCTCCATCCCTGGAACCTTACGTTCAACGTGACTGTTTGCGGAAGCGGCTTGCTAAGCTCGACTTGTAATTCTACATTGTCTCCCTCTTTCGCCTCCGATTCACGCGTTGCAAATTTGACGGTCGCGGGAACAAATTCGGGAGAAGAATCATTATCAACGATAGTGATGACGTGCGAGGACGACCCAATGCTCCACCCGTCCGGCAAACTCGTCTCGGCAAAGTCGAGCGTGAGGGTTTTGTCCTCGGCATCAACAGAGTTGTCAACGGCTGTAACGGCGAGCGATGCACCGGACACCCCTGCCGGCAACGTCCACGTGTTGCCGCTGAGGCTT
>JAPOUT010000139.1 GCA_026708545.1 Hyphomicrobiales bacterium | reverse complement strand
TAAAGGTATCGGTAGGTTTCTCAATCACTTCGCCAAGCCCATTAATGCCGTTTGATGGTTGACGCATATCACAGGGAAGGTTCGGTCATGGCTTTCGGTCAATCGAGACACGCTCGTTTGGTGAATTTCTGTTCAGGGAGCGCATCGACAAGCTGTGGCTGGCGAGTCACATGCAGGTTTATCTGGATTTGCTGCGTAGCGAAGGGCGTAGCAAGGAAATGACGGAACACCTGCGGCACGAAAGAATTGGTTTTTGATGAAAAATTCGAATCAAGTTTACGGTTGCAAAAAGAAGATTAATGCAGTGTGCGGGATAACTTCTAGGCAGGATGCTTTTTTGACGACAAGTTTGTCCGGTACAGTCGATCAAAGAAAACATCCCATGCATTGGGACAAACAGACGACTAGAATAACTTGATCAAGAAATCACAACCGACATCCCCCGGTAAGAGATTTTTGCGGCTGCCCGGATGACTTTCGTGCCCCGATTTTGGCTATATCAACTTCCCCTGACTTTGGAGATTGGGATATCGGCCAATTTTTGAATCAAGCCTTGTTCAATCTCTCTTAGAACGCCGGAAATCTTTTTTTGAAGGGCGCGTTCGGTTGAACATGCAGGAGTATTTTCTCCTTCATCGTAGACGGCCAGACTTTCATCAAGCGCCAGGTAAACATCGGCAAGGGTTATTGTTTCGGGCGCATGCGCCAGCCGCCAACCACCCGCATGCCCTTTTTTTGCCGCCAATATGCCTGCCTTCCTTAAGTTTCCCAAGACTCTTCGAACAACAACCGGGTTAGTGCATATATGCTTAGCCAATTCGTCGGATGTATATGTTCGCCCGGGTTCTTCAGCCATGTGAGCTAGCGAATGCAGGGCGAGGAACAGGCGGCTATTTCGTTTCACGGCAAAGACCTTGGTGTTGGAATGATAACGTTGTGTAATATATTCATTTGCAAGAATCAAGCAACTATGATAGTTACTTGAAAGAATCACCCCCAGCAATCCAATCTGCAGGAGACCCGAAATGTCTATAGTCCCCAAACTTGCTTTTGCCGTTTTTGCGGCACTGAGCTTCGCTTCACCCGCATCCGCCCAAGAAGGGAGTCTCACGATTTCTGTCGGCTTCGGTCCGAAAGCCGAGGTTCCGGACCCCCGCTCCGGTTATAACGGCTGGATGTCCAACCAGGCAGGTGTTACAGAAACACTCATGGGAATCGATTACGATCTGAGGCTTTATCCTCGTTTGGCTCAGGGCATTGAGCAGTCTTCGCCGACAACGTGGCAAGTCACGTTACGCGACGGCGTCCGGTTCCATGACGGAACTCCATTAACGGCTGAAGCGGTCGTTGACGCAATTGCAGCCATTTCGGATGAATCTCATCCCGGCCACAACAAACGCGTGGCGAAGCTTTTAGACCTCAAAGGGATGAATGCGGAAGGCGATAAAGTGGTGGTTTTCGAAACAAACAGTCCGAATGCCGCGTTTCCCTGGACGCTTTCGGAACCCGGCATTGCAATTCTGGGAGAGTCTTCGGATGCGTTTCCTATCAACGCTACCGGCCCGTATGTCTTTAAGGAAGCCGTGCCGAGTCAATTGTATCGGGTTGAAGCCAATCCAGACTATCGGTTGGGCTCGCCCGGCCTTGAAGAGGTCCGTATTGTTGTTTCAGGCGATCCGGCAACGGCGGCATTGGCCTTCGAAGCGGGAGAAGTTGATATGGTCATCAATTATCCAGAGGCAGATTTTGAACGGATTAAGAGTACGGGTGCGCTTGGTTTCTCCGCACCGACAACTCGTCTCTATTTCTATACGGTGAATGCGGCCAGTGGTCCCATGGCCAACCCGTTGATCCGTAGAGCCGTCTCAATGGCGATAGATCGCCAAGGCATTGTTGACGCGGCGCTTTCCGGCGTAGGCGGCGTTCCTACGGGAGCCATATACCCTGAGGGAAAGGGCTGGGCTGCGGATATCCGGGTGGATTACGACCCTATAAAAGCAGAAGAGTTATTGGCCGAAGCAGGAGCCGTCAAACAGGATGGCGTTTGGAGGCTGGACGGAGAGCCGCTGGAGATTGACATAGTGACTTATTCATCCCGTGCCGCCTTGCCGCCTGCCGCAGAACTGACACAAGCGTTCTTGTCTGCGATTGGTGTCGCTGCCAGCGTGAAGGTCGGTGAATGGGGTGCGAGCAACGACGCGATTGCGGACGGAGAGGCGGATATGTTCCTTCAAGCCTGGGTAACAACGCCACAGGGCGATCCGGGCGGAGTGCTTGAGACACTTCTGAAGTCCGATGGCGGGTCAAACTCCGGTAAGTATGCAAACCCTGAATTGGACGAGTTGCTGGAAAAGGGCCGTTTGACCTTCGAGCAGGAAAAGCGTAAAGCAATCTATGACGAGGCGCAAAAGATTATTGCATCGGATGCGGCCATGATTCCGGTCTTCCACGTGAACCAAGTCAATGTCGCCAGGCCCGGGCTGACCGGTTATGCCGTGCATCCAACAGAAACCTATTGGATCACGCATGAGACAAAGTTTGCTGAATGACACACTAACCGTTTCCGGCTTGAGCGTTGCACGCTCGGGCCGGACCATTCTTCACCCGACATCACTGGAAATTTCCCCCGGAGACAGAATCGGTCTTGTTGGTTCATCCGGGTCGGGAAAATCCACGCTTGGCCATGCCTTGGTAGACGATTTCCGTGCGCAAGGTAAGCGAGTTACCCATGTTCCGCAAAGTCCCGACGAAGCCCTTGACCCCCTTCGCAGCATGGCATTCCAATGGCGGGAGGCCGAGCAAGCATTGGGCCTGCAGCCCGGTTCCGCTGATCAAAAAACGTTGTTTTCAACCCTGAATATTGAAGGCAGCGATTTGCGGAGGCGTCCATGGGGGTGGAGCCGGGGGATGCAGCAACGTTTCGTTATTTCCATGGCGTTGATGGGAACTCCCGACTTGATAGTTCTCGATGAGCCGACTTCAGCATTAGATCCGGTGGTTGCGGCGGCAACAATGGATTTACTCGATAGGCATCTGGGAAGCGGCAATATCGCGATGATGCTCATCACGCACGACCTCGGCCTCGCAGCCAGGCGGGTCTCGCGATTGATGGTGATGGAGGACGGGCGGATTGTGGAATGCGCATCGACGAAAGAACTATTGCAACGCCCGCAAGCCAGTGCATCAAAAGCCCTTGTTGCCCATCGCAGTTGGGTGGAGTTGCCATGCTGAAGGTGGCTAACGTTTCGGTTAAACACGGCGCTGCTGTCATACTGAGTAACATCTCATTCTCACTGCAACCGGGAAAGACCCTCGCGGTTGTCGGTGAAAGCGGGGCCGGTAAATCCACCTTGATTGCTGCAATTCTGGGCTTTCTCCATCCCTCGGGCGGCAAGATTGCTTGGGCGGGTGCCTCGGTGCGGTCATGCGGTCCCGCATTGGTTATGCAAGAGCCGCGCTCGGCCTTTAATCCGCTGCTTTCTTTGCGCCGGTCGGTAATGGAACCGGTCATCGCCCAAAATTCCGAGATATCAAAAAGGAGACTTAATCGACTGTGTGAAGGCTTGGAATTGCCGGCGGAAATACTAAACAGACGTCCCCAAGAGGTTTCCATTGGACAAGCGCAAAGAGTCGGAATCCTGCGTGCTTTAATTGCCGCGCCGCCTTTGGTTCTATTCGATGAACCGCTTTCGGCGCTTGATGCCGTTACACAAAAACACACCGCCAAATTGATTGCCGATTTACAACAGGAGGAAGGTTTTGCCGCTTTGATTGTCACCCACGATCTTGGTTACGCGGTGGCCTATGCGGATGAAATTATTGTGCTGAAATCCGGCCGGATTGAAGAGGTTGCAACACCAACGACCTTCGCTCAAACGCCGAAATCGGATTATTCCAGAACATTAAGGGATGCAGCCATTGCACTTGGAGCGCTGGAGGCGTCGTCATGATCAAAGACTTGCTGGGTTTCATGCTTCGTGCCGCCGTTGTTCTAACGGGAACGGCTTTTATTACTTTTGCCCTGCTTTGGAATGCCCCCGGTGATCCGGCACAGGCAATCGCCATGGCGCGCTATGATGCGCTTCTGACGGAAGAGGTCATCGCCCTGATTCGGGAGGAAGCCGGTCTTAATGCCGGCTTTTGGGCTGCTTTCTTTTCATGGGTTGGTCCGTTGGTTGTGCTCGATTTCGGGCGGTCGGCTGTCTCGGGCCAGGAGGTCTTGCCCAGCCTTCTCGCTGCGATTTTTTACACATTCCCGTTGGCGATGGCAGGTCTTGCCGTTGGCACAATTATATCGTTGCCATTGGCAATACTCGCAACGAAAAAACCCGGCGGTCTGTTTGATAGAATTGCCATTGCGATTGCGTCCCTGGGAGCGGCTATTCCGGCTTATTGGCTCGGACTTTTGCTAATACTATTTTTTGCGGTGCAAACGGGATGGCTTCCTGCGATGGGTGCCCGCACGCCGACGCATGCCATTCTACCTGCTCTGACGCTCGGTCTTGGCGTAGCGGCTTCACTTACCCGAATTATACGTTCAGGCATACTGGAGGCAAGAAGACAGCCCTTTCTCCCGGCCATAAAACGTCGTGGAGTATCATCGAAGGCTATTGGTCGGGATCATGTTGCTCCCCATGCCGCCATCCCGGTCGTTACCCTCTTTGGATTGGAACTGGCTTTTCTCCTTGAAGGCACGGTCATGGTGGAGGTCATCTTCGGGCGTCCCGGCCTGGGAACACTTTTGGTGACGGCCATTGAAACCAGGGATTTTCCGTTGGTTCAGGCCGTTGTCATCTTAACGGCTCTTGTGTTTGTCACAGTCAATTTGGCTATAGATATAGTCTATCGGCTTATTGACCCAAGGATTGGAGAGCCCGATGCGTAGTGTCATTGCGCTCGTCTTGGTCATTCTATTTGTCACTTTGGTCGGGCCGCTCTTGGCCTCCTACGATCCCACGGCAATCAATATTTCAAAACGTTTGTCACCCCCTGGTCGCGAATTCCTTTTGGGAACAGATGCTCTGGGGCGGGATATACTCTCTCGCCTGTTATACGGCGCCCGTTGGTCTCTAGGGCTGGCATTTCTGATTTCTATTATCAGCTTGTGTATTGGTGCACTCATAGGATTGGCAGCTGCTTTGGGTGGCAAATTGGCAGACTGGGTTGTTATGAGGACAACGGATACATTCCTTGCTTTTCCGGAACTAGTGGCCGCTGTGGTTATTGCCGGGCTGATGGGGGCAGGCACATGGAGCTTGATTTTTGCCCTTAGCGTGACCGGGTGGATGCGATATGCAAGGGTGGCACGCGGAATTGGCCTGTCTCTCAAATCCAGGGGCTATGTGATACAAGCCAATCTGGCCGGCCTTTCTCCATGGTTTATTGCTAGATGGCATTATTTGCCGTCACTCTTGCCGTCTTTGACTGTTGTATGGACCGGCATGTTTGCACGAGCCATATTGGGCATCTCGGCCCTTGGATTTTTAGGCTTTGGCGTTCAACCGCCCACGCCGGAATGGGGAACAATGCTCCTGGACGCTCGTATCCATCTGCGGTCCGCGCCATTACAAATGATCTGGCCTGGTCTCGCTGTGATAGTCAGTGTCTTGGCGATTAATCTTGCAGGGGATGCGTTGCGTGATTCTATTGCGAGCAAGGGTGTAGAACATTGACTGGTAAGGATCATCCATCTCTCGGGATT
>JAPOUT010000062.1 GCA_026708545.1 Hyphomicrobiales bacterium | reverse complement strand
GAACCTTCCTCAAACTCATGCCTCCGCTTCGAAGCGAGAACGACCGGCTTGCCCTTGTGGACGCGCTTCAAGACGGAACCATCGATGTCATCACTTCCAATCACAAGCCCGAAGACCCTGAAACCAAGCGGCAGCCCTTCGCCATCGCGTCCTTCGGCTCCGTCGGCCTCGAAACCATGCTCTCCGCAAGCCTCATCCCCGTTGCCGAGGGGCGACTCACCCTCTCCCGTGCAATCACCGCCATGACGACAACGCCTGCGGGCTTGCTGGGACTCAAAGCCGGGAGACTCGTTGCCGGTGCGCCCGCCGACATCACCGTCTTTGACACGGAAGCGGAATGGAAAGTGGATACCGATTCCCTTCGTTCCAAAGCTCACAACTCCGCCTTCGACGAGCAGACGCTCCGGGGGAAAATTCTCCACACCATCGTGGACGGAAACGTTGTCTTCACAGCCGAGTAGGAAACAATGGAAACATTGCTCGACATTCCGTTCGCAGAAGAAGCCGCGCTTTGGCTCGGGGCGTACCTCATCGGCTCCGTCTCGTTCGGATATTTGTTATTGCGCGCAACCGGGCACGGGGATATCCGCACCCGGGGATCCAAAGGAACGGGCGCGACCAACGCACTGCGCATCGCGGGCAAGGCCGCCGGCGCGGCCGTCCTCGCCGGCGATTTTGCCAAGGGCGCAATCCCCGTTGCACTTGCGCTCGCATACGGCGGCAACGGGACCGCCCTGCTCGTTGCATCCGGAATCTTTTTCGGCCACCTCTTCCCGTGCTGGCTCGCCTTCAAAGGCGGGAAAGCCGTCGCCTCGCTCATCGGCATCACGCTCGTACTCGATTGGCGCATCGCGGTCGTCTTCTGCATCTGCTGGGTCGTCGTCGCGGGGATCACGCGATACTCGTCGCTCGCATCTTTGGCCTCCGTGGTCATCATGCCGGCAAGCGCCTTTCTCCTTGATGCGAACCAATTCGTCCTCCCCTCCGCCGTTGCCGCGCTGTTTGTCGTATACGCCCACCGTGCCAACATCGGGCGGCTTCGCAACGGCGTCGAAAACAAAATCATTTGACAAAAATACCAAAATGTTTAACCCTTCCTTCGCTTTAACAAAACGGGAAATCCAGCTATGAACCTTGTCATTGTCGAGTCGCCAGCGAAAGCAAAGACTATCGAGAGATATCTCGGCAGCGAATTCAAAGTTCTTGCCTCTTACGGGCACGTCCGCGACCTCATCCCCAAGGACGGGTCCGTCCTGCCGGACGAAAACTTCAAAATGATCTGGGAGAAACGGGGCGACAAAAACGCGAGCAAGAACTTCAGCGCCATCGCGAGCGCCGTTAAACAGGCAGACAGGCTCATCCTCGCCACCGACCCGGACCGCGAGGGCGAGGCAATCGCCTGGCATGTTCTCGAAATGCTCAACGAGAAGAAGTTGCTCAAAGACGCAAAGGTCGAGCGCATCAGTTTCAACGCCATCACCAAGGCCTCCGTGCAGGACGCGATGAAGCAGCCGCGCAGCCTTGACCAGGAGCTCATCGACGCCTATCTCGCGCGAAGGGCCCTCGACTATCTCGTCGGCTTCAACCTCTCCCCCGTGCTGTGGCGCAAGCTTCCCGGCTCCCGCTCCGCCGGCCGGGTCCAGTCGGTTGCACTCCGGCTTATCTGCGAAAGGGAGATTGAAATCGAGACCTTCGTGAGCCGGGAGTATTGGACGATAGATGCAAAAATGTTCGGCAAAGACGCCGATGCAATCTTCTCCGCCTCCGCAACCGCCTGGAACGGCGAGAAGCTGGAGAAATTCTCCCTTCCCGACGAAGCAACCGCCGAACGTTTGCGCAAGGACATTGAAAACGCCAAGGGCTTCCGCGTCCAGAAACTCGAAAGCAAGGAGGCGCGCCGGAATCCCGCACCGCCCTTCATTACGTCCAGCCTGCAGCAGGAAGCCTCGCGCAAGCTCGGATTTCCGGCCGATAGAACCATGCGCATCGCACAGCGGCTTTATGAAGGCGTTTCGCTGGGCGGCGGCGATTCCCAGGGGCTCATCACATACATGCGAACCGACGGCGTGCAGATGGCTCCCGAGGCCGTCAATGCGGTGCGCAAAACCATCACCGAACGCTTTGATGCCAATTATCTTCCTGAAAAACCCCGCTTCTATAAAAGCAAGGCCAAGAACGCGCAGGAAGCCCACGAAGCCATCCGTCCCGTTGATCCGTCGCGCCACCCGAACGACATTCGCGCATACCTCTCCGAGGAGGAAGCCAAACTCTACGAACTCATATGGAAACGTGCGATTGCAAGCCAGATGGCGAGCGCACGGCTGCGCCAGACGCGTGTCGACATCAACGCCGAGGGAGTCGAAGTCATGCTCCGGGCAAACGGCTCGGTGATGATATTCGATGGCTTCCTCAAACTCTATCGTGAAACCGTCGAGGGCGCCGAAGACGACCGCGACCGCATTCTCCCGCCGATGGAAGAAGGCGAGGCGCTGCAATTGAAGAGCATCCATCCCGAACAGCATTTTACGGAGCCCCCTCCCCGCTTCACCGAGGCCTCTCTGGTCAAAAGGCTCGAGGAACTCGGCATCGGGCGTCCGTCCACCTACGCCTCGACCCTGTCGCTGCTGCGCGATCGCGGTTATGTCGTTTTGCAAGGGCGCGCCCTTGTTCCGGAGGACCGCGGCAGAATCGTGACCGCCTTTCTCGAACACTTCTTCGAAAAATATCTCGACTATGATTTTACGGCGCAACTGGAAGAAAGCCTCGACAGCGTCAGTGCCGGCAAACTCGACTGGAAGCAGCTCCTCGGAGACTTCTGGCGCGACTTTTTCGATGTCGTGGAGAAAACCAAGGAATTGCGCATCACCGAAGTGCTCGACCATCTCAACGAAAGCCTCGCGTCGTACCTCTTTCCGGAAAAGGAAGACGGAAGCGACCCGCGGGAATGTCCGACCTGCAAGGAGGGCAATCTCAGCATCAAAGTGGGACGCTTCGGCGCTTTCGTCGGATGCTCGCGATACCCTGACTGCAGGCACACCCGCCCGTTTGCGGCCGCCGACGGCGATGCATCCGCGCAGGAAGACCAATCTCTCGGCACCGATCCGGACAGCGGCGAGGAAGTCGTTCGCAAGAGCGGGCGTTTCGGTCCGTATTTGCAGTTGGGCGAAGGAACAAAGGAATCGCCACCCAAACGCGTCTCGATTCCGCCTTCCTTCAACAACGACGAGCTTGATTTGGAAAAAGCACTGTCGCTGCTGGCCCTGCCCCGGGAGATCGGCGAGCATCCGGAAAGCAAGGACATGATTGTCGCAGGCCTCGGGAGGTACGGTCCGTATTTGCTGTACCAGAAGAAATACACCCGGCTGGAGTCGGTCGAAGACGCCCTTACCATCGGCGTCAACCGGGCGGTCGAGGTGCTCGCGCAACCGAAGCCGGCGCGCCGGGGCCGGGCGGTTGTCGAACCCCTGCGCAAGCTCGGCGAACATCCCGATGACGGGGAGCCCGTAAACATCCTGTCGGGCCGCTACGGCCCCTACGTCAAGCACGGCAAGATTAACGCAACGATACCGCGCGGCAGGGAGGTTGAGGAACTCACCCTCGAAGAAGCCGTGGAACTGATTGCCGAACGCGCCGCGAAGGTCGGGGCGAAAAAACCGCGCACGCGCACCAAGACAAAAACAAAGACAAAAGCGAAAACGAAGACAAAAACAAAGGCTAAAAGTAAGAGTAAAAGTAAAACCAAAACGAAATCAAAAGCTAAAACTAAGGCTAAATCAAAGACAAAAGTGAATGCAAAAGCGGAAGCAAAAACAGACGCAAGCGCGGAAAAAACCCCGGACGACACGGAAACATCGTAAGAATCGCGAAGGCGCGGCAAGGCCCCCGGTGGCCCTGCTTCGCCTTACCGGAAGAACCGGCGACGGCGACATCCGCGCAAGTTATGAATCACGGCAAATTGATGGAATTCTGCTGCCCTCGGGATCAAAACGCGGCGCATGGCGCGATTTGGGAACGCTCAAGGACGGCGATACCGTCCTCGCCCGGCTGACCTGGAACGACAGCGGCGACTCGTTTACCGCAAGCGTCATCCGGCGGCTCTCGCAGGAGCGTCCGCCGATATTGGGATTGTTTCGCCGGGAGGGAGAGGTGAATCTGCTCGATCCCGTCGATAAGCGCGACCGCAACCGGTACCGCGTCTCCGCGAACCACGCCGGCGGCGCGCGCGACGGCGATTTGGTGACCGCGGAAATCCTGCCCGGCGGCAGGCATGCGCCCCGGCAGGCAAAAGTCACCGCCAATCACGGTAAATTGGAGACGCGCGCGGGACTCTCCGCAATTGCAATACACGAACACGGACTTCCCCTCTCCTTTTCGAAGGAAACCCTCGAGGAAGTCGCGGCGCTGCAAGCCATCGAATACACGGGCGGCGAAAAGGACGCACGCCTCGATTTGCGCGACGTCCCTCTCGTCACCATTGATCCCCGGGACGCCCGCGACCATGACGACGCCGTCTGGGCGCAAGCGGACGACCATCCCAAGAATCCGGGCGGATGGACGGTGTTCGTCGCCATCGCCGATGTCTCGGCATATGTTCCGCCGGGAAGCGCGTTGGACCGCGATGCCCGGAAACGGGGCAACTCGACGTATTTTCCCGACCGCGTGCTTCCCATGCTGCCCGAACGGCTGAGCGCCGACCTTTGCTCCCTGCGCGCCGGGGAGGAGCGCCCCTGCGTGGTCGCACGCATGGTCTTCGACAAAAACGGACGCAAGCGCTCGCACTCTTTCGTCCGCGCAATGATGAAATCCGCCGCCTTCCTGACCTATGAACAGGCGCAAGCGGCCATCGACGGCAAACCCGACGATATCTGCCGCGGGTTGCTCGAATCGACGCTCAAGCCCTTGTGGGGAGCCTATCGCGCCCTGGCCAAGGCGCGCGAACAGCGGCAGCCTTTGGAGTTGGAAATGCCCGAATACCGGATCCGCATTGAGAAATCCGGCAAGATCGCAAACATTGAGCCGACCGAGCGTCTTGATGCCCACCGGCTCGTTGAGGAATTCATGATTGCCGCCAACAGCGCCGTCGCGCAGGAACTCCGGGGGCACCTCCTCATCCACCGAAACCACGAGCCTCCCGCACAGGAGAAATCCGAACAATTGCGCCAGTTCCTTCGCGCGCTACATCTCCAAGCGCGCGTGCAATCCTCTCCCAAGCCGAAAGACTTCAACGACATCCTGCGCCGCATTGACGACGAGGACATGCAGGCAATCATCGGCGAGGCGATACTGCGTTCGCAAACACAGGCCTTTTACGGCATTGAGCCCCTGGGTCATTTCGGTTTGCAACTGCGCGACTATGCGCACTTCACCTCCCCCATCCGCCGGTACGCCGACCTAACCGTGCACCGGTCCTTGCTGTCGCTTTTGGCAAACGAGAAAAAGAAGCAGGCAGGCCTCGAGGAAACCGCCGCGCACATCTCGGAGACGGAACGCAAGTCGGTCGCCGCCGAGCGTGATACCGCCGCGCGATACATGGCGGTATGCTTCTCCGAGCGAATCGGCGAACGCATGGACGGACGCATTACGGGCGTCTCGCGCGCGGGGCTCTTCATCCGGCCGCATGCAAGCGCCGCCGACGGCTTTGCCCCCGTTGCACGTCTGCCGGGCGGGTATTACCGCTTCGAGCCCTCGCGATTCGCGATGGTCGGGCATTCCCGCGGGCAAGCCTATCGCATCGGCGATACGGTGAGAGTGGAGGTTGCCGAAGCCAACCCCCTCACCGGCGG
>JAPOUT010000126.1 GCA_026708545.1 Hyphomicrobiales bacterium | reverse complement strand
AATCAACCCTGCAGGTCAAGTGGTTTGTTTTAATCCGTTGAACGAAGAAGAAAGTAAAAACGAACAACTTGCTTCTGTAAAAGAAAACAAATGGATGCTTAAAGAAGGTGAAAAAGGTGAAATCCTTGCGTATGACACGGAACATTGCTGGTTGACAATTAAGGGTGAAGTCGATTGTGACTACTCTGACTATTGGTGGAATGAAAAAGAAAACCAAAATGTTGAAATTGCTTTTGGTGACTACGGAACACATAATTGCTCTCGAAGAGAAGACGGCGGTTACCACTGCCCTGGTGATGCATGGAATTCCGAAGGGAACGAAGGTGAGCAGTTTGCCGGTTTTCTTGACAGTCATTGCCAAAACAACCCTGGTCACTATTTGTGCGGTGACCTTTGGAACGAAGATACTGAATCCAGGGATGGGTTCGGTGGAAGGGATGTTGCCGATTCAGGTAACGAGGGTTCCACTTCGGCAGCGCAAGAAAGCGACCAGTAATGGCGTAATCCTCCCCTGGTTTCTACACTAGGAAGTAGCCCCCATCGACTGTTTGTTCGGTGGGGGCTTTTTGCGGTGCATGGATTGCCCCTTGAAATGTTGACAGGAGCAACGATTGAATCACAGACACCGTCAAATTAGAATTATTCTCAACCCGATTTAATGAAGTTAGACCGTGATGGCTGGGAATTTAAAATGCTTGACGGTGGTTCTGAAATAGGTAGAATCGGCACAGACTTATCCATCAACCTCATGGAGGATTTTAGAATGAGCCTATTTCGTTTTGCGGCTATTGCGGTGGCTTTGATGATTCCGTTTGGATTGGCACAAGCCACGACATCAAATACCCCCCCCCCCCCCCTCTTTCCCAACACTAACTAATCCCCATCCCTCGTTTTCAGTAACCGAAGACCGCGCTTTAGATCTTCGAGAGACAGGCTCCCAAATCGTCATGCAGACTATCGAGAGCGCTCTGCGACAGGGCGGGCTTGCGTTGCTTGGGGAAGGTTTTCAACTCGACTCTTCATTGAGCTACCACTCGGGAGACAACGAAGGGATCGAAGGCGATTTGGATGTCGTGATTCCCTTATGGAATGGCGGCAGACATGCAATCTTTACGCAACCCGGCTTTGTGTTCTGGAAGGGTCTGGAAGGAGAGAAGCGCATTGACGGGAATTTCGGTCTTGTCTATCGGGGCGAATTAACCAGAAATCTAATCGCTGGTGCTTCGGTCTTTTACGACCATGATTTCCAGATTGGCCATTCCCGTGTCGGCGGTGGTTTGGATTTACAGGGTGGATACTTTCGGCTTGGAGCGAATTACTACCATCCCCTAAGTGAAGAGGAAGATGGCCGGGAAGGATTCATTGAGGAAGCATTGCGTGGAATGGATGCTCGGATCGTTTTTGAAAAGGAGGCAGTACATTTGGGAGGCACTATCGGTTATTGGGAATATGACGGTGGAGAGAATGTTGAGGACGAATGGAGGACCTCTTTTGGATTGGATTTCGGCATTCGAATCTTTCCCGGAGTTTTTGCGGAAGCCAGCTGGGAAAGACACAAGGGTGACGTTGTGCTTGATGAACGTATTTTTACCGGCTTGGCATTTCGGTTCTCTTTACCCGACTTTGAGGGGGCGAGTTATGGAAGCGGGGAGAGGACATCAAACTTGTATAAAATTGTTGGACGGGAAAAGCGGATTCTGTATGAGGAGCGGGAATCGGATGGAATTCTTCTTTCACATATCGGAAGCGTTATGGAAGGAAATCCGATAGACATATCGGTTCAATTGAAGGAAGCGTCAACGGAAGATGTCACTTTAAGCTTCATCGGGAGCGGTTCTGCCGAGTATGGTCCTTCTAATGATTGGGTGATGTCGGTTGATGGTGGAACAACAAATTGTGCTGCCGTTACAGGAACGAGTTGCTCTATAACCATTGTGGAAGGTGAAACAAGACCGACCTCTAATGTCGTGATCACTATTAACGATGACGGGAGAGGTGAAAATGCAGAGACCATCGTTCTCTCGACCACCGTTACTTCCGGAGATACGAGTTTGACCAGTCGTCCGTTGGTTCTTACGATTCCAGAGGATTCGCCGCTGCCGACTGTTTCGTTTAACTACAATGGAAGCAGGACTGTTCAGGAGAACGCTGCCGTTAATCATGTAACGATGACACTTGAGTTGAGCGAAACTCTCACCGAAGCGGTCACGTTGAACCTTGTTGCTGGCGGTACGGCGACTTACGGCAGGAACACGATAAACGATGACTGGCAAATACGACGTCGAATTGTTTCAATTGGTGATTCGCCGAGTGATGATGAAATCCTTTTTACCGGTTGTAACTCTGCTGTTTCCGGAGGAAATGGTTGCGAAGTCACATTTCAGCCGGGAGAAACCGTCGCCGATATACATCTCCAAATACATGAGGACGGAAAGACCGAGTCTCCCGAAGACTTTGCTATCTCTGTCGAAGTTGCTTCCGGAAGCACACACCTCGTGCAAACCGGAAATCCATCAAGGTTGGAATTCACCATCGAGGACCAGCCGCCACCGACCGTTTCGTTGAATTATAGCGGACCCACACACTTTGATAACCCGCACATGAATCCGAGACCGACGGTTAGGATGACGATTGAACTAAGTAGAGTTCTCGTAGAAAACGTAACTTTAAATATTGTTGGAACCGATTCAGAAACAGGTGCAAAATACGGAAGCTCCAGTATAATATCAAACGATTGGTTCTTGCGACACCAGGTTGTTGCAACAGGCAGTACGCCAGGTGGCGATGTGCCCGATACTGTTGATATTTGCCCCGGTGTTACCGGGACAATGTGCCAGGTCACGATTCCTGCAGGTTCAATCGCTGTTGATGTGGAAATTCAAATATTTTCGGTTGACCTCACTGATGAAACCATCAATGTTGAGATTAACGTTGCTTCGGCGGGCTCGACTGGTTTGGTGCTTGGTAGTTCATCAAGACAAACCCTCACCTATGGTAGACCCTGACCGACCGTTCGCCGAACCATAGCGGAAGAGGAACTCTGCATCCTGGCAGTAACAATCCCTGCCCGACCATCACCCAAGAGAGCGTTTTAAATTTCTCGCAATGACCTGACAAAATCACAGGAAAGATGACAGGCGGGAAGATGGATTGTTTGGACTCAGAGGTATACGGTCAGATAGACGAGTTAAAGGATCCTGACCAAGCAAACAGCAAAAGAGAAGTTGCCGGACATTTCTGCGTCTTATCGCCGGTAGAAGGTTAATCACCCTCGTGCATCACTCCTCTCGGTTTATGCGGATGCCTTCTTGCGGAACCTCGATCCTATCGACAAAAGAAGCAACAGGAATGCTCCTGCAAACATCGGCATATCCCCGACTCGCGAAAATACCGTCGGAGAGGTGGGCGGCGGCAGACGGACGTCCAACACGCCACGCTCGCCAATCCCCAGTTTTGCAAGGATGCGCCCGCGAGTGTCTATCAGTGCCGATATCCCCGTATTGGTCGAACGCGCTATCGGCAGGCCCTCCTCAATCGCGCGAACAGCCGCCTGGTCCAAATGTTGCCACGGACCTATTGAGTCGCCAAACCACGCGTCGTTGCTTGCGACAACCAGCCAGTCGGGACGCTCTCCCGGCGTGACGACCTCGCCGGAAAAAATAACCTCGAAACATATCAATGCGGCGGCATTGGGGAGATCTCCAAGTTCAAGCACGCGCGATCCCGTCCCTATCCCGAAACCGCCTTCTCCCGTCAATGCCGTGAGTCCGGTCTTCTCAAAAAACACTTCGTAGGGAACATACTCCCCGAACGGAACAAGATGCTGTTTGTCGTAATGTTCCACAACCTCAGCCTCGTCGTTCAAAACCACCAGTGAGTTATACGACCATACGTTGGACGGATCGTCATCGTAGCGATACGAACCCGTAATCAAATGCGAACCCGAAGGCATGTATTTCGCCAAATACTCCCGCAGCAAACCCTCGTGTTCGATGGTGACGGGAATCGCTACCTCGGGCCATATAATCACGTCCGGCTCCGGAGAATTCTCATAACCCTCGGGGCGAAAACTCAAGCGAAGCATCACGTTCCCCATCCCATCCAAGTCGTTGCGCTCAACCTTGTCGCGCTGGTTGAATTTCGGCTGGACTATGCGCACCGCTATTCCCTCGTGCTCCGGCGCCGAATTGATGCGGTGCGCCCCCCACAGCCACGCCGCAACCGCAAGGACGAGCGCGGCGCACGGCACGAACAGGCGGGTTCGCTTGTCCGCCATCCGCGCCTCGCGGCGTCCGTCCCCGAAAAGCGCGGGCAGGAGCGCAATCGTCACACTCACAAGCGAGAGCCCGTAGACGCCCACCAGCGATGCCGCCTGCGCCCAGGGCAGCGATGCCGTCAGCGTGTTGCCCCATATGTTCCACGGCAGGCCGTCGGCCATGAAATGTCCGCGGCACCAGTCCGCAAGCGTGAGCGCCGCCGCAAAGGCGAGAAGGCGGGGAAGCCCTTCGTCCCAGAGGAACCGGCGCGCGAGCACGCATGCGCAGACGAAAAACAGAGGCAACAACACTAGCAAATACCCCGCAAGAGGAAAGACGTAGTAGGCGTCTTCCGTTCCGCTGACGAAAAACGCGTGACCCATCCAGTGCAGCCCGACACCGTAAAAACCCGCGCTGAACATCCATGCAATCGCAAACGTGTGCCGGACGGTCCGGCAGCCGTCCAGCTGCCAGACCAGCACGCACAGGCACACCGGCAGCAAAAACAAAAAATGAAACGGTGCAAACGTCATCACGCTGAGCGTCCCCGTCAGGAACGCCAGCGCGTAGGCGCGAAAGCCCCGCAACTCGCCGATGTAAAGTGCAAATGATGACATGGTTCGGATTAGATGGTCGGACGTATGTTGATGTGAAGACGTTTGATGCGACGCGGGTCGGCCTCGCGGACTTCAAATTCCAAGCCGACAGGGTGCGATATCAACTCGCCGCGCTGGGGGACCCTGCCCGCCAAGAATACAACCAACCCTCCCAGCATGTCCACCTCTTCTTCCTCGTCGTCGGGCAGCAGGTCAATCTCCGTCATCTCGGAAGACAGGCAATCGGCGCGCGGACTGACGCCTGTATCCAAATCATGCGCCAATGCCGGATAAACAACCCTCCATCCCTCAAGCATCACCCTTCCTATACAGTCCCGACAAGCACATTACCCGAAGACACAAATCAGACATATCCGTGCGCAGACGCCTAAAATTGCGGGAAAATCGCGGAAAAATCCAAGTATTGATTCGAATCGATTAACAGACATTGGGTATAACCCGATAAGGAAAGTTGCCGATTCAGGTGACGAGGGCACCACTTCGGCAGCGCAAGAAAGCAATCCTAATGGCATAATCCTCCCCTAGTCTCTGCACTAGTAAATAACTCCCATCGAGTGTTGATTCGGTGGGGGTTATTTTTATCTATATGTCCAAATCCCTAAGACCGAATGCGTAGACGGGCAAGGTTCTCGCCCGTTTTGACGCTCCTTCCCGAATTCCTCTGCCTATACATCGAAATCCATAGGCTATCGGCAGTTCGCCAAGTCAACACCGATTTTCCCCCTAATAATTCCTTCTTGACTATCATCAGGAAATGGATAGAATTGCCTCGTAAGTCAATCCTCGCGTAAGAAGGCCCTAATGATATAATCCCCTAGAGAACGGATACCATGAGTGATTACAGATTTCCCACAGAAGACGAAGAAACCGCACTTATAGAAGAGGTGTCGGAGATGTTTGTGGTTATGGGAATGGGTTCAAAGCCGATACCGCTAATCCCGGATGAGTTTGCGAAATTGTTGTTCCAAATCAATCCTGATGTCTTTGGTGGCAG
>JAPOUT010000020.1 GCA_026708545.1 Hyphomicrobiales bacterium | reverse complement strand
GTCATGCTTGCCAGTTTTTTCATGTCTAAATCCTTGGCCAGACGGGACCATGCCTTCGCTCGCAGCTCCGGCGGCGCCATCACCGAATCCACGCCTATCAAACGAACGCCCCGCAAAATAAACGGCGCAACGCTCGCAGGTAAATCCATTCCCTGCGCCAGGCCGCATGCGGCAACCGCACCGCCGTAGCGCGTTTGCGCCAGCGCATTTGCAAGCGTGTGCGAGCCGACCGAGTCAACCACGCCAGCCCAGCGCTCCTTGGCAAGCGGTTTGCCCTTCTCGGAGAGTGTATTGCGGTCGATGACTTCGTCCGCGCCCAACGACTTTAAATAACCGCTTTCTTCCATGCGTCCGGTGCTTGCAACAACTCTGTATCCCAGGCTGGATAACAGCGCTATCGACACGCCGCCGACTCCTCCGCCGGCGCCGGTTACCAACACTTCTCCATCGTCCGCTTTGACGCCTTGTTCTTCCAGTGCCAATACGCATAGCATTGCCGTATAACCCGCCGTGCCAATCTCCATCGCAGTTTTGGCATTGATGTTCTCCGGCAGTTTCACCAGCCACTTCGCCGGTGTGCGCGCTTTTCCGGCATAACCGCCGAAATGAACCTCGCCGCAACCCCACCCGTTCAACACAACCTCGTCGCCCGGCTTCAGCGTGTCATTCTCGCAACTTTCAACGACGCCGGCGAAGTCAATGCCCGGAATCATCGGCCATTTCCTCACCACCGGAGCCTTCCCCGTCAATGCCAGCGCATCCTTGTAATTCAGGGTGGAATAGGCGACTTTGACAATCGTGTCTCCCTCCATCAAATCGGATGCATCACGCTCGAGCAACTCAAGGTGTTGCTCCTTTTCTCCTTCGTTTTTACTCAACCAAAGTGCTGGAAACGACATAACGCCCTCCTTTTCCTTTTTAAGTTAATCAACGTGCAGGCGTGAAGTCCATCTCCGCGCCCATCGCCGAACCGCAAACCTCATCATCCCACATTGCCATCTTCCCGTGCAACAGCACTCCGCGAGGCCAGCCCGTCACCTTGTAGCCGGCAAACGGGGTCCATCCGCAACGGGACGCGATCCAATCCTCGCTAATCTCGCGCCGATGGCGCATGTCCACCAGCGTCAAATCCGCATCATAACCGACTGCAAGCCTCCCTTTGCCCCGAATCCCGAATATTTGCTGCGGGCGATAACTCGTCAGCGACACCAGATGCGGCAACGACAATTTCCCGGCGTTTACATGCCCCAGCATTACGGGCAGCAACGTCTGAACCCCCGGCATTCCCGATGGTGTCGCAGGGTAGGCGGCCGACTTCTCGGCGCTCGTGTGCGGCGCGTGGTCCGACCCAATTACGTCAACAACGCCCGCACGCAACGCCCGCCATAATCCAAGGCGGTGCGAACGTCCGCGCAACGGCGGATTCATTTGCGCATAGGTGCCGAGGCGGTTGTAACAATCAGGCGCTTCGAGAGTGAGGTGTTGCGGGGTTGCTTCGACCGTCGCTTGCGGCGACTTGGCGAGCATGTCCATCTCTTGAGCTGTCGAGACATGCAGTATGTGCACTTTGCGGCGGGTCTTTCGGGCTATCTTCAATACCCGCTCCGTCGCAAGACTCGCAGTGCGGGCATCGCGCCAAACCATGTGACTCGAGACGTCTCCCTCAACACGAAGATGCTTGCGGGCCTCCAGGCGAAACTCGTCCTCCGAGTGAAACGCGACACGCCGAGACGTTCCGCGCAAAATCGCTTCGACATGGGTATCGTCCGGAACGAGCAGGTCGCCAGTGGAAGAACCAAGAAAAACCTTCACGCCGCAACACGCCTTGCTTTTTTCCAACTTTCCGAGCGTATCAATGTTGTCGGGAGTTGCCCCCGCATAAAACGCATAATTGCAGTACATCCTCCCTTTTGCACGGGTGCGTTTATCTTTCAACGCGGCAAGCGTGGTCGTCGGCGGCGAGGTGTTCGGCATTTCGAAGACGCCGGTTATGCCTCCCAGCAACGCGGCTTTCGTGCCTGTTGCAAAGTCTTCTTTATGCTCCGCACCCGGCTCGCGAAAGTGCACCTGCGTATCCATCACGCCCGGAAGCACATGAAGTCCCGCGACGTTCATTGTCTTCTTCGCGCGCCCGTCAATCCTGCCAATTGCGGAAATCTTGCCGCCGCGAATGGCGATGTCGCCGCGGCGCTCGCCTCTGTGCGTTACGAGAACACCGCCCTCGAGTATCAGGTCATATGTTGCCGACATTGGTCCAGTCTATCGCATTTTTAACAACTCCGCTATACTCTCGAAAGAATGCCCCGTATCAGATATGCACGACTGCCTCATCGATCCCGAATTCATCTCTCCGGGTGCGATGTCGTGTCCTTTCTCAATGCCATCCTTACCCAGAACGTTGAACGGCTCGCGGAGGAGCGGGCGCTTCATGCCGGGCTGCTCACGCCCAAAGGCAAACTCTCTTATGATTTCATGCTTGTTGCCTGCGAGGATGGCATCATAATTGACTGCGACGCATCACAGACGGAGTCGTTGATGGAGAAGCTTTTGCTCTATCGTTTGCGCGCCGATGTTGCCGTCCGGGAGCAAGAGGGCGATGTCGTCGCGATTTGGGGGGAGGGAGTCGAGAATGCGGCGGCGCAGGGCGTATCCGGTGCAATCATTTTTTCCGACCCGCGGCTGTCTGCTCTTGGCGCGCGCATCTTGCCGGACACATCTGCCGGTTTGGAAGAATTGTCCAAGCGGTTTCCTGCGTGCGAAAGCGATGCGGAGGCGTATCAACAGCATCGACTTGCTTTGGGCGTTGCAGAAGGCGTCGGCGAGATTCCGGTGGATCGTTTCTTTCCGTGGGAGGCATGCCTTGACCTTCTTGACGGAGTCTCTCTCGACAAGGGGTGTTTCATCGGGCAGGAAATCGTTTCAAGGGTCTATCGCAAGGGCCGGGTGAGTCAGCGTTTGTTGCCGTTAATTTTAAGCGATGGCGGCCACATTCCCGAGTTAGATGGTAACATCGAGGTGGATGGTAAAAACATCGGCACGCTTCATGTCCTTCACGGAAAACAGGGACTCGCGCTCGTAAAAATGGAACATGTCGCCGGCAACATTGCCGCTAGCATTGGCGCTAGGCCGGTCGAACTCGTCGTGCCGGATTGGATGGAATTATGAAAAAACGATGCGTTTGGTGCGGCGATGACCCGCTGTATGTCGACTATCACGATCAAGAGTGGGGCGTTCCCGAGCGGGATGATAGGGCCTTGTTCGAGAAGTTAATGCTTGATGGGTTTCAGGCGGGGCTTTCGTGGATAACCATTCTGCGCAAGCGTGAAAATTTTCGCCGCGCTTTCGAAAACTTCAACCCGGAAAAGGTCGCCTCGTTCAATAAGAAGAAAGTCTCCCTGCTTTTGCGCGATGCATCCATCATACGGCATCGGGGAAAAATCGAAGCAACCATCACCAACGCGCAGGCTTATCTCAAGATACAGGAAACAACGGACGGATTCGCGACGTTTTTGTGGGATTTTGTCGATGGCAAAACCTTGCAAAACAAATGGAAGGACACGAACGACGTTCCCGCACAAACGCCCATGAGCGAAGCAATGTCGAAAGAACTCAAGAGGCGCGGTTTCAAATTCTGCGGGCCGACGATAGTTTATGCCTTTGCGCAGGCATCCGGACTCGTCAACGACCATACTACACAATGTTTCCGGCACAAAGAGTGCAAGCGGCTTTCCGGCAAGGTGCGCTCTTGAGTCGCGGAACGAAAGCACCTCGGGCATGGCAGCGCATGTTAAGCGGGCGTCGGCTCAATCTGCTTGACCCTTCTCCCATCGATATCGAAATCGAAGATATTGCACACGGGCTTGCGCGGGTTGCACGATGGAACGGTCAAACCACCGGACGACACAGTTTTTCCGTCGCGCAGCATTGCATTCTCGTTGCTGATCTCTGCCGCAAACGCAAGCCCGGCTGGCCGGCAAAATGGGAACTCGCGGCACTCCTGCATGACGCTCCCGAATATGTCATCGGTGACATGATATCGCCCTTTAAGGCCGCAATCGGACTCGACTACAAGAACTTCGAACGAAACCTGCGCCAGGCTATTCATATTCGATTTGGCTTGCCGCCGCAGTTACCCGACAGCATTGAAGCCGAAATCCATCGAGCTGACAGAAGCAGTGCTTTCTTTGAAGCCGTGGAAATCGCCGGATTCTCTCGCCATGAAGCGACACGCACTTTCTCAAAACCTCGGGCGCTCAAACACATTGAGCTTGTCGCGGAATCACCGCGACAAGCTCAAGAAGACTTTCTTAACCGATTCAAAACTCTACGCAAAAAGATCCAAGTTAAAAATTCTCCGTGAAACATTCGAGCAATAACATTGGTGGAAAGGAAGTCGTTATCGGATTGAACGCGGCCATCGTTACCGTGTCTGAAAACGTTCCTGCCGTTCTGACCGTCGACAACATTGAGGGGGTCAACGACGGTCGAGAGGGGCTTCCTTTCGGGCCCTTCGGACCCAGGCAGCATAGAACCATGGAACTCGGATTGCGCTCGCTGGTGCAGGAGCAAGTGGGGTTGCTGCTCGGGCACGTTGAGCAACTCTACACCTTCGGGGACCGTGCCCGGCAAGACACGTCACGCGCGCAAGAAGGCAGGCATGTCGTCTCCATCGGGTATCTCGCGGTAACGCGTCCGGCGGAAATGTCGAACAGGTGGCGCGATTGGTATGGATTCTTTCCGTGGGAAGATTGGCGCAAAGGACGTCCGTCCATTCTTGACGAGGCTTTGTTGCCGGCTTTGTCCGAATGGGTTGAGCAGGAGGCGTGCGCCGGTAAGACAGAGACGCCGTCACGGCAGGGCCTTGCGCCCGGAGACCGGCTGCGTCTGTATTTCGGACTTGGAGAAATCCCGTGGGACGAAGAACGGGTTCTCGAGCGGTATGAGTTGCTGTATCAGGCCGGCCTCGTCCGCGAAGCCGTCCTTGACGGGAGAGGGCAGGGGGACCCTCCGGGGTGGAGCGGAATCGCCATGTGTTACGATCATCGGCGAATCCTTGCAACGGCAATGTCGCGATTGCGGGGCAAACTTAAATACCGTCCTGTCGTTTTTGAATCCATGCCTGACGAATTCACATTGTATGAACTGCAGAAAACCGTTGAGGCAATTCTCGGGCATCGGTTGCACAAGCAAAATTTTCGGCGGCTCGTCGACAAAGGCGGATTGGTGGAGGATACCGGCAAGAAGGACGCCCGCATGGGGGGACGCCCCGCGGCTCTCATGCGTTTCCGGCGCGAAGTGCTCTATGAGCGCCCGGCTCCCGGACTCAGGTTGCGGCCTTCGCGCAAGGGATAAAAGCGAAATACCGCCGAAGCGCTTGGTTGCCGGTTTGCTTATGCTGCCGCCCCCGAAGGCTGTAAAGATGTAGTCGCCGGTTGGGTCTTGCATAAGGTAGTCAGGATTGTGCACCGTGCCGGCCGGCCGGGTGATTCGATTCGATCGCTCCGATTTTCCGCATAAATATTGCGGAAAACCTTTGGTATATATTTGGAAAATGTCGCGGATAGCGCGGAATTTCGGGAATTTATCACAATCTCCTCAAGCGGAAGGCAAGAGGGGATTGATTTTTTCCGAAAAATAGGCTATATTTCTGACAAAATGCAAATCATGAGGTTGACTTAAATGGCCGCTGTAGCTGATAAAATTCTCCGTCGCGTAAGATCCAAGGGTCGCGGAAAATGGGTATGCACCCCGAAAGATTTCCTGGACCTTGGCAACCGCTCGTCTGTCGATAAGGCCTTGTCGCGCCTGGTAAAGAACGGCGATTTGCGCCGTGTTGGCCGTGGGTTTTATGACATGCCGCGCTTCAGCAAGATTTTAGGGCA
>JAPOUT010000124.1 GCA_026708545.1 Hyphomicrobiales bacterium | reverse complement strand
ATCTCGCGGCCGCCCGGCACAAGCGAAACGCCTTCGATGCGCTCGGAAAGCAGCGCGCCCTCCCGCGTGCGTCCGACGGGAACGACGAGCGACACCGAACCGCTCTCGACGCGCAGGGGCTGGGAGACGGACAACTTGAATTCATCCGACTCGTGCAACAGGCCGAAACCCTCGACGCCCAGCCGGAACGCGCCGGTCGCAATGCCCGAAAAACCGCCAACCAGGCCGGCGGAAGGCGCGGACAACTTCGTCCGGCCGGCAAAGGCCTGCGCGCGAAAACGCCAGTTCGCACCCGCCGCGCCCTCTGCGGAAACGCCGGCGAACGCAGTGGAGGAGACGCCCGTCCCGCCGAAAGCGCCGCCCGAGTGCAATCCCAGCGCGCGCTCCTCTTCAACAAGCGCGCCGGCCTGCATTCCGACCTTCAGCGACGGGAACGGCGTAATGGCATATTCCAGCAAGCCGCCGTGCGCGGCGTAGTTTTCCTCCCCTCCTTCGCCCCGGCTTCCGGAAAATCCCAGCGCGGTGATGCGGCCCGCACCCAGCGCCATCGATCCGCCCGCGCCGATTCCCTCGCCGGCAAAGCCGAGATAGGGATGCGCAAAATCCCGCCCGGCATGCAAACCGAGCGGCAGTTCGGCGATTCCGCCGGCCGCAAAGAGCAGTTCGGCTTCAAGATTGCCATCAACGGGCCGGCGCAGGGAGAATTCAATTTTTTGCTCCTGCGCCAGGCCGTCGTCCCGGTAACGCTCCGCCCAGCGTTCGCCGCCCCGGCCGTCCGAAAACAGCCCCTCCTCCTCATAGGTCGAAAACGCCAGCAGGCCGCCGTCTTCCAGCGGCACAAGGCGCGGACCGGAAGCAAGGGCGTCCCCGCGACGCTCAAGCAGGGAGCGCCGGCTCGTTGCCGTTGCAACCAGCGACGACAACGGACGCCAGAAGGGCGCGTTCCATTCGTCGAAGGTGGCGATTTCATGGCCGCGCAGCGCCAGGGCGAGACCGTCGCCGAACGCCGCGCCCGTCGTCACCCTGGTGGATGCGTACGGCGCAAGCACCGACCCCGGGTTGTTCCCGTCCGCCGATGTTGACGTGGAGGTGCGCACGACCTCGCCGCCGACGGCCTCGCTCGCCGCCTTCAAGTCAATCAGGCCCGCGCCGTAAGTTGCCAAAACCGCATCGCGGCGCGCCCGGGTTTTCTCCCGCACCAGGTTCGCCATTACAGGGTCATCGATTTCATCCCGGGTGGGACGGGGCGTGCCGGTAAGCAGCGTGTCGTCGTCGTAGAAGATTTGCTGGTTGGCGGTGTTGACGAGACGCAGCGCGAGTTCGCGTCCGGAGAGTTGTCCGCGAAACCGCTCGGACAAAAGCGCGAGCGATCCGGCAACAAAGGAGGCCGCGCCCAAATCGACCTGGTAGTTGTCCGGGCTCGCATCGCTGCCGTTGCGGTAGCCTGCGGTCAGGTCGATGTCGTTGGAGCCGTCGTCATTCGTCACAAGCTTGCCGTTGATCCGGAGACGGTCGCCGGGAGCGGTCAGGCAGTAGTGGCGTCCGTCGGTTTCGGTGTTCCAGTTGCGCGGCAGGCCGGCGCAGCGCGGCGAGTTTTCGTGGAGCTCGTTGTTATGAATATTGAGGGCTGCGGCCGTGAGCAATTGTCCGCGGAAGTTCCTGCAGTCGACATTAACGTTTTGCGGCCTGCAAGATTCGTAATGATAGGGCAGCGCGGCGAAGGTCCTGGGCCCCCGAACGGGAGTGCCGTCGGGATCGGGCGAGGCGGGCTCCCCCTCGAAACCGCCGTAGCCGGAACGCACGACCATGATCGGGTCGTTGCGGCGCGAAAAGAAATCCTCCAGCTCTTCAAGCGTTTCATCGAAGTTGTTATTGAGAAAACTCTTCCTGGTTGCAATGCCGTTGCCCTCAATCACCGCATCAAGCAGAAAGATGTCGACCGCGCGCACGCCGCTGGCGCCGCCCGCGCCGGCATCCACCGCTTCTGCGGTGGGACCGGGAATGGATTTAATGTATTCGGCGAGTAATTTGTCGAAGTCGGTTCCCTCCTCGACGCGCCCGTCGGGGGAATTGCGGATGTCGGAAGCCGCGAGGCATGCAGAGGTTTCTTCATTGGCATCATCGGCGCATTCGATTTTCAGCGCGGCATTGGCGAGATGGGGAACGATCCTGCTTCCGAAGGCAACGCCGTGCACCGGCCCGTCCTCGGGCGTGAAGCGCAGTTCCGCGAGCAAAATGCCGATGCGCTTGGCAATGCGCTCGTCCTGGTCCAGCGAGCGCTCATCCCGCTCCCTCGTAATGTGAATGCCGAGGTCGTCCAGCAACCCGTCGAGCTCCTCCAGTTGTGACAGGATGCTCCGGTTGAGCCGGGGGATTACGCGTTCATCGTTGACGTCCTCCCCGAGTTCGAGCAGTTCGCGCGCGCGCGCAATCTTTTCTCTCTCGTCCGCAATGTCGTATACCGCCTTCAATTCCAGAAACTCCCCGAGAACATCGGCCGCTTCGGCGGAGAGGTCGGCGAGTCGGAGGCGGAGGTTGCGCTCGTTTGCTATCAGCCCGGGGGCTTGCGAACCGGCAAGCCGTTGCGAAAAGTCGGGAATCAAACGCAAATCCCGCCCCTCCGGCGTGCCGTCGCCGAAGTCGACGAAATGCGGCCTGTCGGTGCCGCATTGAACGGTCGGCGCGTCCGCGTAGTCCTGCTTGTCCGCGCACACGCTGTCGATGTAACGGAAGTTGTCTTCTTCGTTGTCGTCCGGCGTCGTGCTGTCGATGAACCGCTCAATATCCGGATTGTCGGGGCGGCTGGGATCGTGGGGATGAACAAGATCTTCGGGCTCTTCGAGATCGTTTTCTTCCGCCCACTCCAAAACCCCGCGTAAATAATTCAGGCGCCTGTGGTCGTCGAAGCCGTCGTCGGTCAGATCCCTGATGTCATTGATGTGAACAATGTACCCCCCATCGACATCTTCCATGTCCGGATAACCGTTGCCGGCTTCATCGTCGCTGTAATACGCGGCGGTGAGGGAGCGCACCAGCGCCTTCTTGCGCGTTTCGAAACTCTCCGCGATCTTATCGATCTCCTCGGTGCCGCCGAGCGTGTGGATGCTCTGGAGCAATTCCCTGTCGTTAAACTCGTCGCCCTCCTCGGTGTCGATGCGCAGCACGTCAAAAGCGTCCTCGGGATAGGGCAGGGCCGAGTGGAACAGCCGTCCCAGGATTTTCCCGTGGTTGTGTTCCAGTCCCAATCCGCCAACGCCGATGAATCCGCCGACCTTGATGGATCCGTCGACGCCGATGTAAGCACCGAAACCGCTGATGTCACGGGTTGCATCCAGCAGTTCGCGACTGCTGTGGGTCCATGCGTAGGCGTAATGGGCGTTGATGCGTTCCAGTTCGGAACCGGACAGGGCCGCAAGCCGCATGTCCGTCTGGTTGTCAAACTCCAGGCCCGCCAGGTTCAACTCCTCCCGTTCCGCACGATTGACGGGAATCGAATCGCGCGGAGGCGGGTCGCCGGGACCGATGAAGCGGTTCCCCCCGTCCCCCGCGCAGCCGGCGAGCAAAACCGCGGCAAGCGCCAGGGCGGACAGCAGTGCGGGCGCCGGGGCAAACGACAGAACGGAAGGCAAGGCGGGCGACAGGGCGGGCGACAGGGCGGGCGAAGGGGCGTGCGAAGAAGGGCGCGGCAGGGCGAGCGGCGGCGACGGCGCACGCAGACGCACCGGTTTTCGCAAAATACCGCCCAAAACACCGCTTTGGCTCATTGTCTTTTCTCCTGACCGGTTTGACGCCCGCCGCGGAAGAGAAGGTCTCCGCGCGCAAACCCCCGCCTATCCCCGCGACAGGGAAAATCTACCCTCTGAATCGCGAATTTGCAACCGCGAAGGCGGATGTCCCCCCCGCAAAACGGCGCGACCGCCCTTCTGGCATTACTCCCGCGCCTGCCTTATGCTTGCGGGCGTGCGCGATTCCCCCCGATTCCCCCGCGAGCCCCTCGCGCCCGGGCGCCGGAATCGCCGCAAAGCCAGAGTTTTCAACCTTCGAGACAGCCCCCATGTCCTCCAGCAACGTCTTTCCGGAACCCTCGAAGCGGCGCGAATACATCCACAAGGTCTTCGAGCGCGTCGCCGGGCGCTACGACCTCATGAACGATCTCATGTCGTTCGGACTCCATCGCGCCTGGAAGCAGGATTTCGCGGAGTGCATCATTCCGCGCGGCGCAAATCCCGCCAGGCGCGCGATTCTCGACATGGCGACGGGCAGCGGCGACATCGCGCTTCGATGCTTCCAGCGCGCCGGACGCGAAACCTCGATAACCCTGTGCGATCCCAACCCGGAAATGCTCAACATCGCGCGCAAGCGCATCGAGGCCATGCCGCTCGACGACGACGCGCGCAAACGCCTGCGCCTGCTGTGCGCGCCGGCCGAAAAAATTCCGTTCGCGGCATGCAGCTTCGATATTTACACCATCGCCTTCGGCATTCGAAACGCCGCCTGCATCGAGACCGCGCTCGAAGAGGCGTTTCGAATATTGCGTCCGGGCGGCAGGTTCTTCTGCCTGGAGTTCTCACAGCCCCGTCTTCCCGGACTCGAACAGGCCTATGCGCTCTATTCGAAACACGCGATTCCCAAACTCGGCGAGATCGTCGTCGGCGAACGGGAGCCCTACCGGTATTTGGTCGAGAGCATCAAGCGGTTTCCCTCCCCGCACCGCTTTAACGCGATGATCGAGGCGGCGGGTTTCCGGCGCGCCAAATACCGGCGGCTCGGCGGAGGCATTGTCGCGCAGCACCAGGCGTGGAGGCTCTGACACGAATGCTCGCCCCCCTGCGCCTCGTCCGCGCCGCCTTCGTGATGCTGCGCCTGGATGCGTTCGACTTCCTCAACGCCGATGCACGGATGAAACCGCCGCGGTGGCTGCAGATGCTCGCGCGCCTGACGGCAAAACGGTCGGCCAAAACAAGTTCGCGCACCGCGCGGCTTTCCGGCGCGCTCGAAAAACTCGGTCCCAGTTACATCAAACTCGGACAATTCCTCGCCACCCGCCCGGACATCATCGGCGAAGCGCTCGCCGGGGATCTCAGCGTGCTGCAGGACAAGCTGCCGCCCTTCGGGCGCGGGAAGGCCATCGAAACCATCGAACGGGAATTCAACGCGCCCGCGCAAACCCTGTTCGGCGAAATCGGCGACGCGGTCGCGGCCGCATCAATCGCACAAGTACACCGCTGCCGCCTGCCCGCGCAGGACGGCGGCGAAAGCCGCGAAGCGGCCGTCAAGGTGCTTCGTCCGGGAATCGAGAAGCGCTTCGAGCGCGACCTGTCGGATTTCTTTTGGATCGCGCGCTGGATCGAAAGACTGTCGAAACCGGCGCGGCGGCTGCGCCCGGTCCAGGTCGTGGAAACCCTCGCGGCGAGCGTTCGCCAGGAGATGGACCTGCGCATGGAGGCCGCGGCCTTGAGCGAGGCCGCCGAAAACATCGAGCCCGGGAGCGGCTTTCGCGTTCCCGCGCCCGACTGGCAGAGGATTTCGCAGCGGGTGTTGACGACGGACTGGGTCGAAGGCGTCGCGCTTTCCGACATCAACGCCGTGCGCGCGGCCGGCCACGACACCAGGGACCTCGCCACCCGGATCATTCAAATCTTTCTCAAGCAGGCGATGGAAGACGGCTTCTTCCACGCCGACATGCATCCGGGCAATTTGTTCGTGGAACAAGACGGCACGATCGTCGCCGTTGATTTCGGAATCATGAGCAGGCTCGATGTGCTCGAGCGGCAATTCCTCGCCGGCGTGCTGCACGGATTCCTCCAGCGCGACTACCGGCGCGTCGCCGAACTGCACTTTCGCCTGGGATACGTCCCGCACCACAAGAGCGTCGACGATTTTTCCCTGGCGCTGCGTTCCATCGGCGAGCCCATCACCGACAAGGACGCAACCGACATCTCCATGGGCGGC
>JAPOUT010000051.1 GCA_026708545.1 Hyphomicrobiales bacterium | reverse complement strand
AACTGGATGAGAACGGACGGTGCGTAAAGGTCATTCCCCCGACAGAAGTGTGCGAAGACGGGAAGCTGGATGAGAACGGACGGTGCGTAAAGGTCATTCCCCCGACAGAAGTGTGCGAAAGGGGTGAACTCATGGATGGTAAATGTATTATTACTATCCCGCCTACTAGAATTTGTTCAGATGGAAGCCAGCCGAATGCGCAGGGAGAATGTCCTATAACTATTATCGATGTCCCCGATTGCCCTCCTAATTCTTCTCCGACAGGAAATGCGAAAGAGTGTGTTTGCGATCAAGGATATAAACTTAATGAGGCAAAAGATGCGTGTGTTATGCCTCCCACAATTCCTCCGAGTCGAGGAAATCATATGTGTGGTGTTCCTTTAACATATAATGATAAACATCGTACATTAAAGCCTGGATTACATTTTTATTACAGATACGGCCCTAGTCCATATGGATATCACAAAATAGCGAATTTTCCATCTGAGCCGTTGAGAAGAAAAGATAGCAATGAGCATGAGAAACTTGACGTGTATACATCTGCCAATGGTCGTCATTTTACCGACCACCGTTTTGAAAATCATAGTGCAACATTGTGCAGTACAATTATTCTAGGATATAAGGGAAATTCTGATGTTGAGGTAGAAATTGAAGTAACGGAAGGGGCGCCATATGTCATTTGCAGAAATTGTGGTATTCCGCTCACTATAACGGGTGACAGGCAGTATATTGATGTTTGGATAAATGGGAACGATTATATACATGTACCCCTTCCGGAACAAAGGGTCACCTTAGTGGCAAGAGCTAACAACGGAGATGTTGCCACATTGTCTTGGTACATATCAAACGGCAAGTAATGTTCGCAATCTAAGTCGTAAACGTTGACAACAACGTGGCCAATCTGTTTTGAGGTTGATGTCTCGGCAATTGTCCGGACGCCGCTGTTGCAGTCGATGTAGAAGAACCAAAAGGAATTATTGTAGGGTTAGGCTGGGGCAGGCCAGGTATGAATCCGCCTTTGAAACACATCCTGCCCTGCTGCGACACATTCCCCTTGGTGCTCTTTGAAGTAGAGGATGGATGGTTTCGGAGATTGAACTTTCACTATCTTCCGGTGAAGAGGTGTTTGGAACAGCGTTTTTTGCGAAGCTAAAAATACAGCGTATGCCGCCTGTTTTTTGATTCTGTCAAATCTTCCTCGGGATGCCGCCGACCCGAGGATATATGCTATACTAAGACTCATGCGTGTCTATGCTGCCTATCAAATCAACGATGACCCCATGCGGGTGACGCTTGCGCGGAGCGGGTTTTCGTGGCTCGCGCTGCTGGTGCCGGTTTTGTGGCTGATCTATCGGCGCATGTGGACGGAAACGTGCATTTATATCGCCCTGTCCTTGATATTTTTGCTGTGGATGGGAATTATGGGCGTAGTTTTGCAGCTAGCCCTGCATTTGGTTTTGGGCTTTGATGCCGGTTTTCTCTACGAAGAATCATTATTGCGTCGGGGATATCGTCTCGAAAACATTGTGCTCGCGCGCGACAGACTTGAAGCCGAACGCGTTGTCTTTGGCAATCGAGGGCAGGCTAGTTGATTTTTCATGGATGTCGGGATTCTTGATTGCGGTTCGGGAAATTTACGCTCGCTCGCAAAAGCCGTGGAGCGGGCCGGCGAATCGCATGAAAATTTACGTGTGCACATAATCAGGCAGCCGAACGACATTGCACGCATGGAACGGCTTTTGCTCCCGGGCGTCGGCGCGTTTGGATACACGATGGAGGGTCTCGAAAATCTGCGCCCGGAACTCGAGGAAGCCGTTCTTGCCGGGAGAAAGCCCTTTCTCGGAATTTGTGTCGGGATGCAGATATTAATGGAATGGGGTTACGAACACGGACGAAGCCCGGGATTGGGATGGCTGCAAGGAGCAACCCGCCCCCTCGATCCTCAAAAAGACTTGCGCGTTCCCCACATGGGCTGGAACGAATTGCACGTCCCGGCAAACACGCCGCACCCCGTCTTCGAAAACGTCAATGACAACTCGAGCCGTCATGTCTACTTCGCGCATTCCTACCATGTCTGCCTGGAGGACGAGGGCAGCCTTATTGCGACAAGCGAATACGGCGGGACTCTCACCGCCGCGGTCGGTCGTGACAACATTCTGGGCGTTCAGTTCCATCCGGAAAAAAGCCAGCGCGTCGGATTGTCACTGCTTCGCAATTTTCTCGGCTGGAAGCCATGATTCTGTTTCCCGCCATCGACCTTAAAGACGGACGCTGTGTTCGCTTGGAGCGCGGCATGATGGAGTCCGCCACCGTCTTCAATGAAGACCCCGCCGCCCAAGCTGAAATATTTCGGGCGCAGGGATTTAAATATCTCCACCTGGTTGACCTTGACGGCGCCTTTGCGGGCAAGCCGGTTAACGCCGAGGCGGTATTATCGATAGTTTCGTCCGGTTCGCTGCCGGTTCAATTGGGCGGCGGCATTCGCAACATGGAACGTATTGCTTTTTGGGTCGACAAGGGTGTCGAGCGCGTCATTCTTGGCACCGCCGCAATTGAGAACCCGCAACTGGTTGCCGATGCGTGCCGCGAATTCCCCGGCAAGATTGTTGTCGCCCTTGACGAGCGCGGCGGCCGCGTTGCCATTAGAGGTTGGAGCGAATTGCACGGGGAAACCGCGCAGCAGGCGGCGGAGCGCTTCCGTGATACGGGCGTTGCCGCGCTGTTGCACACCTGCGTCGAACAGGACGGCATGATGGACGGCATGAATGTCGAGGCATCCGTCAAATTGGCGCAAACATCCCGTCTGCCCGTCATCGTCTCCGGCGGCTTCAAAGGAGCCAAAGACATCAGGCGCATTGCCGACGGTCGAAGCGGCAACGAGAAAATTGAAGGTGTTATTGCCGGACGCAGCCTGTACGAGAAACGATTCAACGTCGGCGAGGCACTCGCCTTATGTGAAAGGCTTCGTTGATGCTGAAGGTTCGAATAATTCCGTGTTTGGACATTGCCGACGGACGCGTGGTCAAGGGCGTAAAGTTTGTGGATTTGCGCGATGCGGGAGATCCGGTTTTGGCGGCTCGTGCTTATGATGCCGCCGGCGCGGACGAACTCTGCTTTTTGGATATCACCGCATCGCACGAGAATCGCAACATCCTGCTGGATGTGCTGCATGGCGTTGCCGAAGCCTGCTTTATGCCTTTGACGGTCGGGGGAGGCGTTCGTTCGGTTGCGGACATGCGCGCGCTGTTGCTGGCGGGTGCGGACAAGGTTTCGATTAACACGGCAGCATTGGAGAATCCCGAGTTGATTTCGCATGCGGCGGAAGCATTTGGATCGCAATGCGTCGTTGCCGCGCTTGATGCCCGCGAGGTCGCCCCCGGACGCTTTGAATTATTCACGCACGGAGGCCGTCGCGCGAGCGGGCGCGAGGCGCTGGCGTTCGCGCGCGAGGCGGTTGAACGCGGCGCGGGCGAGATTCTTCTCACGTCAATGGACCGCGACGGATCTCGCGACGGCTTCGACATCACTCTCACGCGCATGCTTGCAGACGCCCTGCCCGTTCCGGTGATAGCGAGCGGCGGAGTTGGAACGCTGGAACATCTGGTTGAAGGCGCCCGCGACGGTCATGCTTCGGCGGTTTTGGCGGCATCGATTTTCCACTTCGGAGAGTATAGTATTGTTGATGCGAAAGAGCATATGTCGCGCTCGGGCGTGCCGGTGCGACTGGACTGAAACCGACAGAAAGGAGTTACAAGATGGACGCGAAGGAATTGAACGAACTGAAGCGGGTGATCCGCTCGCGTAAAGACGGGGACATTGAACGCTCCCGAACGGCCCGGCATTTGTCCCGCGGGACGCCGAGATGCGCACGCAAGGTCGGAGAGGAGGCCGTTGAAGTTGTTGTTGCGGCATTGGGAGAGACGCGCACGGATGTGATTAACGAGTCGGCGGACATGCTGTACCACTGGCTTGTGTTGATGGAGAGTTTGGAGATAGACGCAGACGAAGTTTATGCGGAGTTGGCGCGCCGTCGTGCCGAGATGTAGGCGAATGATGTCTAGCGGCTCGAGTAGCTTTTATCGGAGTTTCAAGCCGGGGGAATGGGAAGAACTGGGAGTCGGCGCGTCACCGACACTCTCGGAGAAGGACTTGTCGCGTCTGCGCGGACGCGGCGAGACGGTGTCTTTGCAAGAAGTGCGCCAGGTTTATGTGCCGCTGTCCCGGTTGTTGCGTTTGTATATTGACGCGGCTTCGAAGCTGCACGAAACGAGCGATTTGTTTTTGAAAGGAAGGGCGCGCAAAACCCCCTACATCATAGCAATAGCGGGAAGTGTTGCGGTCGGAAAAAGCACGACGGCGCGGATATTGTGCGAATTGCTGCGGCGGCAGAAACCGGAGCTGCGGGTGAAATTGGTTGCAACGGACGGTTTCTTGCTGTCGAACGCGGAATTAACCGCCCGCGGACTGATGGAACGGAAGGGTTTCCCGCAGAGTTACGACATTGCCGGCTTGATGGATTTTTTGGTCGGGGTTAAGTCCGGGCGTACGGGCATTAAGATTCCGGTTTACTCGCACGAGGCCTATGATATTCTCCCGGACCGGGTTGAACGCATCGGCCGTCCTGACGTTCTGGTGGTCGAGGGATTGAATTTATTGCAAACCGCTCGCCGCGACATGTCTTCGCCGTTTATTTCGGACTTTTTCGATTTTTCAATTTTTCTGGATGCGGAAGAAAACGTTATTCGCCGCTGGTATATCGAAAGGTTTTTGGGTTTGTGCGAAACGGCATTTCGGGACGAAGAATCGTATTTTCACCGTTATGCCGGATTGAGCGAGGCCGAGGCGCGCAAGACTGCGGGGAAGATATGGTCCGGAATTAATCGGATCAATTTACGACGCAACATTTTACCGACCCGGGAACGTGCGCGGTTAATTTTATGCAAAGGCGCGGACCACGGAATCGCGGAGATACGACTTCGCAAATTGTAGCAAACCGAATCGGAATCGGGTTTCGGACTGCGGCACCCCGGACGAGAAAATACGTGCAAGCGGATTCGAAGCACGCTCACAACAGACAAAATATCCTGCCTTGCAATTTCCGTTTTCGAATCCGATACCTCAGCCTTTTGAAAACTCCTCCTCGGCCTCTTTCACCGCCTTCCGATACGCCGCTTCCGAGCAATACGGGCCATGCAGGCAAATATCCGATTCTTTTGCCGCCACAATCTTCCCTCCGGAAGCCGGCAGAACCTTCCGCCACACCTTTCCTTTTTCCAGCAACAGAATCGGCCTTTTCCATCTTGTAAAAACTCTTCTCATTGACGCCGATAATTCGATGAATGGCTCTTTTTCCGAATCATCCAAATCGAACAAATACTCATACGCCTTGAACAATTCCCCGACAAATGCCGCATCAATCTTTTCCATATAAGATATCATCCAGCATCTATCCTCGAAACTCCAATAATAGGAAAAACCCCGCCACTCCTGCTCTTTTGTAAAGTAAGGAAAGAATGGAAACGTCCTGCATGCCAGCGACCGATTGTCCCGCTCGCAAAATGCGGCACCCTTACATTCGATCGCCAGGCAGGATGAGGGAAGTTCCTCTTTAATCTGTCTAGACGGGGCGTCAAACGGACGAAAGTGATGCCATAAATCCGTTCGAGATTTTAGCAGTTTCCACTCCTCTCTGCTGACGACGGGAATCGCGTGACGCGTCGTACAACAAACCGGCTCGCCTCCATTCAATGGAGCACAATACTTCCCGCAGTCATGGCGCCGCGATATTGGACGACCAAGAATCTTGTATAAGCGGGCATATTGTTGCGAAGTGATTGCCATTAGCGCACAATACACCCTCAACCTTAATTAGGGAAGCATTATGAATTGCGAAGGTCTATCCCCGCTATTCGGAGAGACCTTGAACGCCGCGCCCGGGTTGTGTCACAATTGCGAATCGGTAAGTTCGGCGCGCGCGTTGCTGTCGGATGGATTGCAGATTTGCAAAGAAACCGCAAGCATGGTGCCCAGGGGCGGAATCGAACCACCGACACAAGGATTTTCAGTCCTCTGCTC
>JAPOUT010000080.1 GCA_026708545.1 Hyphomicrobiales bacterium | reverse complement strand
AGGCACTAACCATTAATGCCGGCGCGGGCGAAGTTACGCTGACGATTGTTTCCACAGGCGATGTCACCGGGCACACCCTTGCCGTGTTGCGGATGGCGGAACTTGCCGGCACGGGGGAGTTGCCTGCGGGCTGGAGCGTGAGCGAGGGCGTGCACGTGGTTACGATTGAGGACAACGACCGCACCTTGAGTTTTGCACGCTCGGAAGTGTCGATCGGGGAGGGCGATAGTGGCACATTGGAATTGCTTGTCTCTCCGCCGCTGATAACGACGGATGTCGAGGTTCCGCTGCTGCTGGTCGGTGATGCGGACGCTTACCGGTTATTCGGCGTGGGTTTTATGAGATCGACTGCGGAGGGAGAAGAGCGCAATGCAACGGTGACCCTGACCTCGGAGCATACAGATACTGATTCCATCTCGTTCACCATCGGAGCCCCTGACGACGCCGACCGTTTTGACGACACCGTCACGCTTGCGATTGATGAAGACAACCTTCCGGAGGGTTACGCGCTCGGTGCGCCGTCCGTTGCAAAGGTTACCATCATCGACAAGGACAAGAGGGTTGTCACTTTCGTCGGCGAAGACGGCAGAACGGAGGAAAACAGCGGGCAGGCGGTGTCGATAAACTTGCAAATCTTACCTCCGCTTGATCGGGGGCAGACTGTCGAGATTCCCTTAAGAGTCGCGGGCGACGCGGACGCCTATGCGTTGACGGTATTGGGAACCGGGCTTGACGGGCCGACGCCTTCGGTTGTTTTTGAGGGTTCTTTGGGGCCCTCCTCAACGGCGCCCTCCTCCCGCACCCTTACCGTTACGCCACCTTACAACGACAATGACGTGGTCTTTGACCTTGTCACTGTCGAAATCGACCGGGACAGATTGCCACCGGGTTTTGAAATTGGTAACAAAAGTTCTTGGAAAGTCGAGATTCCTGATGACCAGAAATATGCGGTCAGTTTTGATACCGAACGTCTCGTTGGTTACGAGTCGTTGGAGACTCACGTTCAGGTATCTCTTTTTGTTCATCCGCCTTTGCCAACAAATGAAGGCTTGGGGTTCAATTGGAGTTGGCCGGGCGATGTGTCGGGCGGCGGGCGGGTCCGGACCACGTGTGGTGTGGGTTGTTCTGTGAATCGCGAGGTTAGGTTGGTAGAGACGAACAGTGGTGGTCTTCTTGATGCCTTTTCACGTCGTGGTTGGGGTCATCAAGGCAACTCGTCTTTGCTACTGCTTTATCAAGCAAAGCAGGACAATGATCCATGGTCGGAAACGATTGCTGTGACCATTACCGAAATTCCTCCTAACTTTAAAATTGGAGATATTCCGATTTTTACATTTTTCATTCACGATGATGACAGATAGCGCCCTGCGGTAGAGAAGGCAAAGATTTAACAGCAACGGAACGGGCTTCTGATAAGGAAGCAAAGGCGAGTAGTATTGGAAAAAGAAACCGATGCGAAAGATTGAGGGGCGGATAGGCGTTTCCTAACATTGACGGGGCGGCAGGGTAATCTCACACATGAAAACAACTTTGCCCTGCCGCTTCTTTCCTTAGGGTGATTTGGAGACACGTTTGTTGATTCGGTTCTGCTGACACCGGTCGGTTAGTCATACGACCAGAAACAGATTGGATGAGGTTTTAGAATTTTGTCCGATGGCCTGGTTTGATGCATCTTGGAAAAAGTAAGGGATAATTATCTACACTTTAGGGTCTATGTGTTTGATTTATGATTCACTTCTAATTGCTCCATAGCGGTGATGGAGTTGGTGAAAGAAATATCCAATCGTCATGCGTTTCCCTCGTTGTCAGAACCCGTTTGTAGCCCTAACCTGTCAATCAAAATCTCTCCCAGTTGCAATATGAGTCAACAAGAGTTGGCAAAAAGAGCGAATATATACGCGCAACAGATACAGAAATACGAAACCGGTCATAACGGAAGATAAAGCAAGATATCAGGGAGAAGGGCATTGGTATCGTTGAGAAGACTTCATCTATCCTAGATTGGATGTGAGAGGGTGTGATGATATCCCGAACAAGTGCGTTGCTCGCTAGTTTGACCTTAAAGTTAACGGAATTCCGACCGAACCGTTTGAGGTGAAATTCAGGCAATACGGTTGTTCGGAAGGTTGTGGGGCTTCGTTGTTTTTACACTTTTGAATATGGTTATGCGGAAACTTGGACGATTAGCTCTGAAAATATCATAAGGCGGCCGGGTGCTAGTAGAGGTCGCGTTCGTGTTCCGATTCTTATCCGGCACGACGATGATGCGGAAAAATCCGAATTTTGGGGTTTGAAACTACTTCCGGAGGGTTTGCCGAGAGGATGGAAGTATGGCGGTAGCACGGATATACACGTTGTTATTGAGTGCAACGATGGCGCCACTTGCGACTAGTGAACCCGAAATCCGCGGTCAAAACACCTTCTCCGTTACCACTCTTGGTGAAGACGGTCGTTCGCAAGTCGAACTGCGGCATTTTCCGGGAGGTTTGCATTGAAGCAAGGATGAGTTTTTTCTATTAGTTCGCCGGAACATTTGTGCAGTTGCACGATTCTCGATACCTGGGTGTCGCCGCTCTTTTGGTTGTGGCGCGCCCTCTCATGCCTGTTCGAAACCGCGCCGCAGTTGCCACGAAAGAATCTCGCGCGAATGATTTTCTTCAAAGCGCGCATTGCCAAGATAGAATTCAACCATATCATCGCCGAGAGCCTCGCGCATCACCTTCGACCCGTCCAGCGCGTCAATGGCCTCTTGCAGTGAAGCGGGCAGGCAAGGAGGGTTCGAGTCGGGAAAAACCTCTCCTTCGGAAGGAAGTTGCAAACTTTGTTCAATGCCATGCAAACCGGCCGCGATTATCGCCGCATAGGCCAGGTAGGGATTGGTGTCCGCGCCGCCCCATTCCCATTCTATGCGGGTGTTTTCCATCACCCGCAAGCCCGCGACGGGATTGTCCTGCTTCCATGTTCGCTTGCAAAACTCCCGGCCGCGTGCGCCAAGCCGTCGGTAAGAATTCGCGAACGGCGCAAAGAACAGGCACGTCTCCCGCGCCAGGGCCAATTGCCCGGCAAGAAAGGGACGCCATATTCCCGGATCATCCGTCGACAACGTTGAAGCAAAGGTGCAACTACTCGAAGGGAATGCATCGCTCCAGTTTGCCATGAAGGTTGCCGAGCGGTCGTGCAGTGCCGCCAATTCCTTCATGCCGTGCTTGAGAAGAACAAGATGCTCCGCCGATTCCATCGGCATGCTTTCGGCAAGCCTTACCTCATGTTGCGCGCTTTCGAACACGCTCGCGTTTGAGACCACCGGCACGCCCGCCGCCGACATATGCGTTCGGACGGTTCGCAGTAGGCTCTCCTGCCGGCTTCCCTCCCAAATGCCATGCGTGGATGCATGCACGCCCTTGCTCAACATGCCGCAATATTCTTTGGCCCGTGCGTTGCCGTAATTGTCCTCAAAAAGATAAAACTGCAGTTGCGTTGTAAATCCCAGTTGGAGTCCGAGTTGCCGAAGTCGTTGTTGTTGCCGCCGTAATACATGGCGCGGAGCGAAAGTTACCGGATCGCCTTTTTTTCCATATACGTCGCACGGAACCAGTGCGGTCGCCGGAAGCCACGGAAGAACGCGCGCACTCTCCATGTCTGGGTGTAAAAACAACGCGTGCCCGTTCTCTGCCGCTGGAGATAACAAATCCCCCGGGACGCGCCACTTGTCCGTGCTTGCGAGGTGCTCGGCGGCGATGCGTTCACCGACCAAGCGCCCGTGAACATCAGGTAAGTACAAGATCACGCTGTCGATTTCGCGTGCCTTAATCTTCTGTTGCAAGTAGGTTGTGCTATTTTCCATCATGCGTATGTTATCATAAACAAGGATATCGCACGGAGAGATTGCCATGATCGGATTACTTGCAGGCTTGGTCGCGCTTGCGCTTGTGTTACTGTTGGCGCGCATCGTTGTCGCGATGTCTCCCGGAACTTTGCTGCAAACCATGCGGCTGTCCGCCGGAGCCTTATTGCTTGCGCTTGCGGGAGTGCTTCTTTATGTAAGAAGGTTTGGCTGGGCGTTTGTTGTAGGTAGCAACGCCTTCTCATTGTTGAGGCCCCGGGCGCGTTCGCAACGGCGATTCCGCCGCTCCGCACCAGGAATGAGCCGCGAAGAGGCTTTCCGGGTTTTGGGTCTGGAGCCGAACGCGACCGTTGAGGAAATACGCTCGGCGCATCGGCGCTTGATATCGAAGTTGCATCCCGATAAAGGCGGCGGCGACTATCTTGCAGGCAAGATTAACGAAGCGCGTGACACGCTGCTGGGAAAGTAGTTTTGCGCGGTTAGGCATGGAGATGGTAAGAGGTTCCATCCGTCTCTTTTGAATTCCTCAACGTCTTGTTAGAGTTTGAGAACGTCTTCTTTCATGACTCCAACGTTGGTTTGGACGGCTGTTACTTGAACGGAAAGCCCGGGTTACGGAGAATAAAAAACTGGACATTACGCACGGTTTCAGAGCGGTCGGCGGAGAACAACGAATCCTCGGCGGGGATTTTCGTCTCACCACGGCCCAAGGGGTGTGGCACAGTGTTTGAGTAAAGTCAGGGATGCAATTATATCACAGGGATGACGATGAAGGGCAAGAATCATTGAATCGTTTCACTTCTATAAGCTGGACAGAGCCATTCCAAGATGTCCATCACTTCAACGGCTACGCAAGAATCACTGCATCATTGGCATTCTTCGGCAATCAATCCGCCATACACACAGGCAAGGCAAACCGCTAGACAAATGATTGGCTGGCATTGGAATGATTACCGAAGCCCATGCCGGATACCTTCTCCATTGATTCCCTATACCGCGACCGCCATCAACGATCCGGTCTGCTTCTTGACCGTCTCTATATCCCGCAAATAAAAAATTCCTTCGCATCAAAATTCCCGGCTGCCTAAACACGCATATTTCATCACACAGCCGCATTGATTAGAATTAGACAGAAGGAATACGAACTAGCTACCGGTGCGAATTTCAGGGCAATATGACGATTGAACCAGCCCATAAACGCACCAGAACGCATTTAGGAAGTTGCCGGTGCTGTTTATAGGAATTTGATTATCAGGGTTATGATACCGACAGCGACACCTGTAAAAATCATCATCTTCGTGGTATGAGCATTGATGCTTTTCTCCATATCCGTACGAAGTCTCTCGTTGTCTTTAAGAAGCTCTGCGATAGCCGCTTCATTCTTGGCAAGGGCTTCGTTGTTTTCGGCTTTCATAACCTTCATGCCTCCCTCCGTATCTTTTTTCGACAGTTCGATTTGATGTTGCAGTTCGATGAGTTTTTCTTTCGTATCGGTCTCCATAGTGTCACATTCCTGTTTCACTTTACAATCGAATCACAACCTGATTCTCGTCTCCATTCTATCAGGGAAGCTAGATAGCAAAACCCAATAAATTCAACCATTATCCTGCGTTAGAGAATTCCTTGCCAATGCCTTCAATAAGCGGGACAGAGCCATTCACGCAGTTTTTCGAGGTTTTTGCGGGTGTCCAACTCGTGCTCTCGCACTTAGGATGGATTATCGTGTGTCGAAAAATGGAAGGTAGATATGTTGGCAAATTCACAAACCTGCAAAATTCGGGAATTCCGGCTCTTTTCCCTTCAAAATGGGATATCAGTCGATATTGATTATTGACTCAAGACCCTCAAAATCCAACGATATACGCCGTGCGCCGAATTTTAACATGCTTCCACTACATAGATTTAAGATGAAAATCTGTCGTATAGCGCAGAATTTTAGAGTTTTTGAATCAGCAGTCACTCAATTCCCTTTTGCTAACCGTATTGACAAAGGCACCATTTCGATGTACAAACAGCATGCCTTATTAACAAGAGAAACCGAATATGACTAACGTCCACATGAAAAAGGAACGCATTAACTTGCGATTGCAACTTGATGCCAAGCGTAAGATTGAGCGTGCGGCGAGCTTCGAGGGCAAAAAAGTCAGCCAATTCGTGCTTGTAAGCGCCTTGGAGCGTGCAGAGAAAGCCATTCGCGAACATGAGGTCATGACGCTGAATGCCAAGGATTCGAAGGCTTTTTTTGATGCATTAGAGAGACCGGTTCGGTTCAATAAAACCCTGAGCAAAGCACTTAAATCCCGCGAGAAAGCCGTGAGCAAATGACCTTCGGCCAACCGCCGCCCATTGTTTCACTTGCGTCCCATCATAACCG
>JAPOUT010000044.1:33184-34440 GCA_026708545.1 Hyphomicrobiales bacterium | reverse complement strand
AAACTTACAACAGAGCCAAAAGGCGGGTTTCGTGAGGAACTGAACATTATTTCTGGTTTCGGCGGACAGATCGCACTGAGCCAAATTGTCCAGTATCTAATCGTTCTCACCGATATCGTGATGATGGCTAGGCTGGGCGAAGTCAGCTTCGCCGCTGGTTTGCTGATTAATTCGTTCTACGTCGTCATCTACGTGACCTCCTTCGGACTCTTGCAAGGAATGTTGCCGATTGCTTCCCGTGCGGCAGCTACCGAGGATAGTGCGGTGTTTTCACACACGGTCCGCACAGGGTTGCAAATTGCCATGGTCGCCAGCCTGGTCTTGGCTGCCATAGTTTTTAGCTTTGCAGCGATATTGAAACCGCTGGGTTACGAAGCTGCGTTCGCCCACCAAGCCTTCGATTACGCGCTCTACATCTTGCCCGGGTATGTATTGTCGATTCTACTGATTGGACTGCGTAACATCCTGATAGCGCTTGGCCAAACACGGTTCTTTGGCGTGATTACCATCTTTGCGGCACTGCTGAATGCCGGACTCAATGCTGTCTTCGCATTCGGTGTTCTGGGTGGTCCTGAATTAGGGCTGGCCGGGATCGGCTTGGCCACAACGGTTGTTGATTTCATTCTTTTAGGGGTTTTCGGTCTGCTGGTTAGACGCGCCATCCGCGGTCGATATGTGCCAGACAGGCGACCGTTAGGGACGCCGTTCCGTGTAATTCTGCAAATCGGCGTCCCCACCGCCTTGATTTTCTTCATTGAGACCTCGATGTTTTCCGGCATGCTTTTTATCGTCGGGCGTAACGATACCGCGTTTTTGGTTGTGTTGGGGTTGATCTTCCAATACGAGGCCATGGCAATCATGGTTCCGGTGGGGCTGTCTCAAGCCGCCGTGCAGCGTGCCTCAGTTGCGGCCGCTAGCGGTGCCGGCGCGGCCAGGCGGGTATCAACGATGACCCAAGCCAGTCTCCTGATTGTGGCACTCTACATCATCGTTCTGGCGATAACGCAATTCGGATTCCAATTGAACTTTCCGCGGATATTGATCGTCGGAACGCCGCTTGATGCCTCGCTCCTGACCGCTCTTGATACCACCCAGGGCTATGCCTTCGCGATTATCTTCTTCCACGCCTTCGTTATCGTGATCGCCGGCATCCTACGCGGGCTGGAGGACGTCCGCTCCAGTCTCTGGATCATACTCGTCTGCTACTGGGGTGCTGGGTTGGGACCGGGTATTGCCTTGATTGAATTCGGAGGCTA
>JAPOUT010000044.1:0-32826 GCA_026708545.1 Hyphomicrobiales bacterium | reverse complement strand
TTTCGCGAGAAGCACCACGGATTTGGAACTGTTCGTGTGAGAGCAGTGATTGGCAGCACAGAGTGGCAAACTTCTCTTTTTCCCGATAAGGCGTCAGATTCATTTTTGTTGCCTGTAAAGGCTGGCGTTAGGAAGAAAGAAGGCTTGTCGGCAGGGAATCAAGCAGAGGTTATGCTTTTTATTGACCGCAACGTGAAATAATTGGAACTGAAAAATGAATAGGAATAACATCGAGGCCTATGTTTTGGAAAATTTTGAAGATGTTCACCCCTTGGACAGTTGGGGTGAGAGGAGTTTTTTTCTTAATCCTGGCCGCCAATTGAAGCGCGGAACATATTTTGCCACGTTGAAAGAAAAGGATGGTGAAAATGACAAGGCGTCGCATTTGGACCGTGATGGTGTTTTCAGGCTGAACATGGGTGTTAGCAAAAGGCGTTATTTGTCTTTGTTTTCACATCTGCCGAAACGACCGGCTAAAGGGTGCTTTATTGAGGGGGGTTATGACTTTCAAAAAATCGATGCGATATTGCCGCACCCTGTTTATGGCTGGATGGGATGGGCTTGTGTTCTAAACCCAAGTCATGAGACTTTCGAGGACTGTAAGAATCTTCTTGATAATGCTTACAGCAAAGCCTTGAAGGCGACGATGAAAAAACTCTCAAAGCTGCACCCGGATAACTAATCTGTATGCTTTCTGTCCCGTTGACCCAATATTTTTAATTGCCGCCTGCATTCTTTCAAATATAGTGGAACGCCGCCTTTCGGAATGTCGTTGAATTTGCGCAAGAGGCACTTGATTTGGTTTCAAAGATTTTCGATTCCGTAGATAAGGTTTTCCTTATTTAAGGCACGCGTTTGATTCTGATGTTTTAACGATAAACCCTTCTTGTCCTCCAAAATCCGGTAGCGGGAATTCAAAAACCGTCGGGAAATTTCGTGCTATATTGAAAACAGTAGCAAGGCATTGGCCACGGTGTGGTTTCCTCCGATGCTTCATTCTTGTTGTTTGTTCATTGCCTTTGGACAACGGCGCAGCGACAGCGATTCTCGATGATGCTTTGCCGACGTCCGAAACAAAAACTTGAAAGGTTACGATGATGAGAACGATAATTTTAGCATTCGCCGCTGCCTTTGTTTTTCTTGGATGGCAAACGGCGATATCCGGTTCGATGTTGACCGAACTAAGACCAAAGATGATTGAGTATGGTGTTGCGCATGAAGTGACTTATGAAGAATGCCACCGGGAAGCGCAGAGAATTGCCGATCAATATGAAGAAAAAGATTTTGAGTTATATTTTCATGGCGACGGTATAACTTTGTTTAAAATCATTTCTCGCGACGGCGACAAATACAGAATTTCTTGTGACAAGGAACTCACGATGCGGATAATTAAATTCACAGGGGATTTGTTCTCCGGACTTTGAGGTCAATTTTGAATCGAAACCATGCCAGCTTCCGGTAGAAAATTTATCGGAAATTGGTTGCTGGCAATTTTTGAAATGCGTTCGGGATGAAAGGCGGCAGGACGGGTATTCAAAAGCCTATGTTTAATCCTGCCGCTCCGCGCACTGCCGCCTGCTTGTTCAATTATTCCGGCTTCAGGCTTTGTTGAAACGCATGCCATGACGCCTTCGGTGTTCGTTTTTGCGTCTCATAATCGACATGTACGATGCCAAATCGTTTGTCATATCCATAACTCCATTCAAAATTATCCAGAAGCGACCAAACGAAATAGCCTTGGATGGGCAAACCTTCGGCAACCAGGCCGACAACCACCTCCAAGTGTGCGGTCAAAAATTCAATGCGCTCGACATCATTAACAGCACCGTCGACCATCATGTCTTTATTGGCCATGCCGTTTTCCGTCACATATATCGGCAGGTTGGGGCAATAATCCGCGGCAAGACGCTTGAGGAAGTAGGCCAGCCCCTCGGGATAAATTTCCCACCCCATGTCTGTTTTTGGCAGGTCGCCACGCACGCATTCAAATCCGATATGGGGTTCGCGGGCATCAGGTTTGATTAAACTGCGGGTGTAGTAATTGACTCCAACCCAGTCCAGCGGGGCGGCGATGAGTTCCATGTCGGCCTCAAAATTTCCGGGCATTTGACCGTCAAACAGCGCCAATACGTCTTCGGGATAGCGTCCTTTGAAAATCGAGTCCTCGAACCAGCGGTTATAGATACCATCAAACAATTCGGCTTTTGCGACCGCCGACGGGCTGTCGTCTATCGGCTGCGGAAATTCTTTATTGAGTACGGCGCCAACCTGTTTATGTCCGTGTTCACGCATAACGGCCACTGAAAGTCCATGTGCAAGTTGTACATGATGCATGGCTTTTGCCGTTGCGGCCAAACTGGTCAAGCCGGGAGCATGATGTCCCCAGTAATGACTTAACCAGGCGACGCACCAAGGTTCGTTAATCGGTACTACTGCTGCCAGCCGGTCTCCGAAATGGCGCATTACGAGATCCGTGTAATCGGCAAAATAATTGGCGGTGTCGCGTTTCTGCCAGCCGCCGTTGTTTGCCAACCGGCTTGGCAGGTCCCAGTGATGGAGCGTGGCAAAAGGGCGCAGATTGCGCGCCAGCATGCCATCGATCAGCCTGTCATAAAAGTCGATGCCGTCAGGATTGATCCCTTGGTGTGTTTCCGGGAGCAGGCGCGGCCAGGAAAAGGAAAAGCGGTAGGCGTCAAAGCCCGCATCTGCAACAAGGTTTAAATCGGATGCCCAGTGATGGTGGTGGGCGCAAGCTACGGCACCATTTTCTCCGTTGGCGACTCGTCCGTCCTGACGGCAGAAATCGTCCCAGTGCGATTGACCGCAACCGCCAAATGAATTGCCTTCGATCTGATAACTGCTGGTAGCCGTGCCGAAGGTGAAACCATCCGGCAAACTACGGATAGCGGCGGCAAGTGTCATGCCGACACGCCGGGCTCGGCGCAGACGGATTTACCGAGGGGTATCTTTTTTATCCGGTTTTCGGTCATGGTGCCTCCTGTTAAAAAGCGGCCGTCATTGTTTTTTCCGTATGTGTAAGTTTGCCGATTGTGCGTCTCACGTCAATTTTAATCGCAAGCGATTTCAAGAATTAGGCGCCGTTGCCATGTTTTACAAGATTCCCTTTTTGAGAATTCTTTACGGGTCTTGTCGCGTGGCTGGCCGGCGCGCCGAATCTCCTATTGAATCAAATTCACAAAAACGCCCCGGCGAATCACTGAAATGCCGGGGCGTTTTCTAGGTTGGTCTGCATCGCCATCAGGTCCCGGTTTCTCCGGAAACGCAAGCTTTTTTCCAGCTAATCCGGGAACTTGCATGGTTTTGAGAGATTTTCGGCGATATTTGGATGGTTTTGGGAGGTTTGAAAACCGTCGCAATCCGGTGGAATTTTGCGAATCACATCGAATTTTGGCGGAAGAGCGGCATAATTTCCCGGTTCCACAGGATTTCGGGCTCACCGGCGCGATTCCTTTTTGGATGGTATTTCCAGGCGATCGGCAAAGCGTTGAACGGAGACGCTGGTGCCGTTTCGATAGAATTTGCAGGGATGATTGACTACCGCCGAGGAGTTGGTAGAATCGCCCTGCGATATCGTTTCACTAACACAAGGGAGTTTCCCCAATGAGTTTATTTCGTTCTGCAATCCTTGCAATGTCGGTGGCTTTGGTGGTTCCGTTTAGTTCTGCGCTGGCGGACGACCGTTGTGATGCTGGCAAACTTGGCCTCGGTGATTTTTCCGGCCAGACCGTAACCATTGCCGGTCCTTGGGAGGGGCAGGACGAGGTTCTGGTCAACTCCGTCCTCGACTGTTTTGAAGAATCAACCGGAGCAACCGTTGAATATGCCGGCTCGGGTGAGTTTGAACAGCTAATCGTCACCGATATCCGTTCAGGGTCGGCGCCGAATGTGGCTACGTTTCCGCAACCTGGTCTTGCCGCCGACATGGCTGCCGAGGGCGGGTTGGTTCCTCTCGGGAACGATGCGGCCGACTGGATGAAGGACAATTACGGCGCGGGTCAGTCATGGGTCGACCTCGGCACTTATGCCGATGAGGACGGCCGTAAGAATTTCTACGCCTTTGCTTTCAAAGTCGACCTGAAATCGCTCGTCTGGTACAAGCCTGAAGTTTTTGAGGATGCGGGCTATGAAGTCCCCGAAACGATGGAGGGACTGATAGCTCTCTCCGACCAGATCGTTGCCGACGGCGGCACGCCATGGTGCATCGGCATTGAATCGGGCGGGGCCACAGGCTGGGCGGCCACCGACTGGATGGAGGACATCATGTTGCGGACCCAGACGCCGGACGTCTATGACCGCTGGGTGACCAACGAACTGCCGTTCAATAGCGACGAAGTCAAGAATGCCATGGACGTTTTCGGCCAATTTGCCAAAAACGATGCTTATGTTGCTGGCGGCACCGCGTCAATCGCTTCGACTTTCTTCGGCGACAGTCCGAAAGGCTTGTTCACGACACCGCCGCAGTGCTATATGCACCGCCAGGCATCTTTCATTCCTTCCTTCTTTCCGAACGAGGGTGAAGAGTTGAGTAGCGGTGAGGCAGACTTTTTCTACTTTCCGCCTTTCGCATCGAAACGAGCGCTCGGCAACCCGGTTTTAGGTGCCGGTACCCTGTGGGCAATGACCAAGGATTCTCCTGCAACGCGTGCGCTTTTCAAATTCCTGCAAGAGCCCGTTGCACATGAAATCTGGATGGCCCAGTCGGGCTTCCTGACTCCGCACAAAGGTGTTGACCCGAAAGCCTATGCCAATGACGCGCTTCGCAAGCAGGGTGAGATTCTCACCAATGCCGACACGTTCCGCTTTGATGCGTCGGATTTGATGCCGGGACCAATTGGCGCCGGTGCGTTCTGGACCGAGATGACGGCTTTTACCCAAGGTCAGGACACGGACACCACGGCCGACAAAATCCAGGCGGCATGGGACGCTATCAAATAGACCAACCGTAATAAAACCGCTCGTTCCGGCGGAGGCGGGTCTATTTATGAATTAATCGTTTAACGCACAAGGGTGATGATGCGTAGCGGAGTTTCTTCATTTCCGACCTTAATGCGGGCGTTGGCGCTGGTAGCCAGCCTTCTCGTTATCATGCCTGTGTTGGCGGTTGTGTTGTTTAGTCTGTCGTCATTCTTGAATGTGTTTGCAGACTTGGTGCCCGGCTATGAGGCAATTAGCGCAAAGATTCTCTTTGCTCTGAGAGCCGTTATTGTCGCTGTGGTTGTCAGCCTGTCTTATTATGTTATCTCGGATTGGTTGTCCAGGCGCATAAACGGTGCTGATCCGGGCGGTCGGCAACGCATTGAAGATTTCCAGCCTTGGTTGTTTGTGGGGCCGGCTCTGTTCATGGTGGCGGTGTTTCTAATTATTCCGGCTTTGGAAACTTTTCGTCTAAGTTTGACGAGTGATGTTCCGCTTCGCGACATATCCGGCGCGATTCTTCTAAATGATGCAGGCGTCACAATGACGGAAAAAGGTTTTGTCGGCTTCTTCAATTATGCGTTTCTGATGAAGTCGGATGATTTTTGGTTTGCCATTCGCAACTCCGTCCTCTGGCTGCTCGTTGTGCCGACTTGTTGCATTGCCTTTGGAATGTTGATTGCCGTTCTAGCAGACCGGCTTGTCTGGGGCACCGCCGCAAAATCGTTGATTTTTGTGCCGCTGGCCATTTCTTTCGTTGGCGCCGCAGTAATATGGCGCAACATCTATGCCGCCGGCGGTGCGGGCGGGTTTGAACTCGGGCTGGTCAATGCGCTGTTGCGGCCTTTCGGGGTCGAACCGCGTTTCTGGTATGAAACCGAATTCTGGGGCAATTTTTTCATGATGAGCATTATGGTCTGGATACAGACCGGCCTTGCCATGGTGATTTTCTCGGCTGCGTTGCGGTCCGTTCCTGCGGAGACCCTTGAGGCGGCGCGCATAGATGGCGCTACAGAGTTCCAGATTTTCTTTCGTGTTACTCTGCCGCAAATCACCGGCACCGTTCTCGTTGTTTGGACAACTTTGGTGATATTGGTGCTCAAGGTTTTTGACATTCCTTACGCGCTGACCGCAAACAAGTCCGATAAATTGCTTCTGGCAACTTTGATGGAACAGACGAGGACTGCGCAGCGCGAGGAAGAGTTGGCCGCCGCCGTGGCGATCGTCCTGATGCTGACGATAATTCCAGTGATGTTGTTCAATGTTTGGCGCACAAGGCGGGAGGATTAGTCCATGTTTCGCCGCGCCATGACAAACCTGACCCTGTTGTTAATTGTCCTTGTCTGGGTTGTGCCTTTTACCGGGTTGCTTCTAACGAGTCTGCGCGATACCAAGCATGCGAATGAAACGGGTTTTTGGCGGAGCATCGTGACATCGGAAATCGGATACAGTATGAAGACTTCCGGAAAGGAAGCAATGGTTGAAACGGATGGTGCTTACGTTATTGCCGGCAATTTGTTTGATGAATTCAACGCCGCGGCGCTGGCTCTTGCCACAAAGGCGGGCGATGCCGCGCCCTTTCGGGTGGTGGGCGAGATTGTTGCCTTTGGACGCGGCGCCAGCAAGCCACGCGAGGCGCTCCCGGGCGAGAGCATTACCATACGCGAAGGCGAATTGACCGTTCAGGAGAACGGCGACTACAAATGGGTTTTTCCCGAGCCTTATGAAAAAGGAGGCAAGACGATCGGTGTAATCATTGCGCATCCTCCGGTCCTTGGGTTGCGCAACTACATACGCGCCTTCATGGATGACAAAATTCTGTCGGCTTTGGTCAATTCGTTCATTGTCACCGTTCCGGCGACGATAATTCCCATTACCATTGCCGCCTTTGCGGCTTACGCCTTTTCGTGGATGCGATTTCCCGGCCGCGACTTTCTGTTTATGGCTACCGTAGCGTTGATGGTAGTGCCGTTGCAGCTGGCTTTTATTCCGGTATTGTCCATGTATGCCCAGTTTGCCGAATGGGCGACCGCGCTCAACCAATGGATTGGGGAATGTGAAAACCAAAGTTGTGAAGTCGATGCCAAGAATTTTGCCGGTTTGTGGGCCGCGCACACGGCTTTCGGGTTGCCGTTGGCCATTTATCTGTTGCGCAATTATATTGTGGGTCTTCCGCGTGAACTTCTCGAAAGTGCGCGCGTGGACGGAGCTTCCCATTTGCAGATTTTCGTAAAAATTGTCGTGCCGCTTTCGGTGCCGGCATTGGCTTCGTTCGGCATTTTCCAGTTCTTATGGGTTTGGAACGACCTTTTGGTTGCATTGATACTGGGGCCGTCAAATGATTTGGTGCTTCCGATCGTTATCCAGAAACAGATAGGCACCTTCAAATCAGAATTGGAGCGTCTTAACGCCAGCGCCTTTATTTCGATGGTGGTGCCTCTAATCGTGTTCCTTACGTTGCAGCGTTATTTTGTTCGAGGTCTTCTTGCCGGTTCGGTCAAAGGAGGCTGATAATGGGTGACAGTTGGTGGCGGGGCGGCGTGATTTATCAGGTCTACCCCCGCTCTTTTCAGGACAGCAACGGCGACGGCTGTGGCGATCTCAACGGTATCACTTCCCGTCTGGATTATATTGCCGAATTGGGAGTTGACGCGATTTGGATTTCGCCTTTCCTAAAATCACCCATGAAGGATTTCGGGTACGATGTCATGGATTATCGTGATGTTGACGGTATCTTTGGCACTTTGGATGATTTCGACAAGTTGATCGCGCAAGCGCATGAACGGGATATCAAGGTGATGATGGATCTTGTGATTTCTCACACTTCCGATCAGCATCCATGGTTTATTGAAAGCCGACGCGGTTCCGGCAATCCGAAATCCGATTGGTATGTCTGGGCCGATGCGTCGCCGGACGGCACGCCGCCGAATAACTGGCTGTCCGTCTTTGGCGGTCCCGCCTGGCAATGGGACACGACGCGCTGCCAGTATTATCTGCATAATTTTCTAACCTCGCAGCCCGACCTCAATTTCCATAATTCGGAAGTGCAAAGGGAAATTCTGTCAATTGCGGATTTCTGGATGAGGCGGGGAGTTGATGGATTCCGCCTCGATACAATCAACTTTTATTTTCATGACCATCTTTTACGCGACAATCCTATTATGCCGCCCGAACAACGCAACAGCAATATCGCACCGGCGGTTAATCCCTATAACCACCAGGACCATGTCTACGACCGAAACCGCCCCGAGAACCTGAAGTTTTTGGAGGCGTTGCGTGCCGTCATGGACAAATATGAGGACCGTGCGGCGGTGGGCGAAGTTGGCGATGCCATCCGCGGTCTCGATCTCATTGCCGAATATACGCAAGGCGATAACCGGATGCACATGTGCTACGCGTTTGATTTACTGGGACCCAAAAAATTGAATCCGGCACGCGTCCGACAAATGATGAGTAATTTTTACAGCACCGCTCCGGACAGTTGGCCTTGCTGGGCTCTGTCAAATCACGATGTTATGCGTCATGCGACGCGGCTGACGGGAGATGACGCGACCGCCGATTCGGAGGCACGCATGCTCGCCGGGTTGTTGCTTTCGCTTGATGGCAGCATCTGTCTCTATCAAGGCGAGGAACTGGGTTTTGAGGAAGCCAACGTACCTTTCGAAGCGTTACAGGATCCTTACGGCATCGCTTTCTGGCCTGAATTCAAGGGGCGTGACGGTTGTCGAACACCCATGGTGTGGGACGGTGCCGCACCGCATGGCGGTTTTTCCGAGGCCCCTCAAACATGGTTGCCCGTTTGCGAGGAGCATCTGCCGAAGGCGGTGAGCAGCCAAACTGACCGGGCTGACAGCATGCTGGTGCATTACCGCGAATTGCTGGCTATGCGGAAGTCAAATCCGGCACTGCGCAACGGCCGCATTGAATTTTTGGAGACGACGGAGGATGACCTGCTGGTTTTCCTGCGCAGGTCGGAATCGCAAACAATATTGTGCCTGTTCAACATGGGTGGAGAGGCGGCGCGTTTTAATCTTCCCGTTGATAAGAAGTGGCGTCCAATCAAGGCGGGGCATTTTACGGCGGACTGGCAGGACGCATATGTGGAGGTTTGCGGATTTGGTGCCGCCTGGGCCGAGCGGGAGGGCGGTTAGAGGCGTCCGCTAAGTGCACCGGGAAGGGTTTCGAATTTTATTTGTCTACGGGCAATCCCGAAGGAACAGTCTCGGGAACGCCGAATCTAAGTTTTTCAGATGATTTACCTGTGAGAGCGTGCATAAATTCGACCAGGTAAGAAATTTCCCCGTCCGACAGGTCCAAAGGATCGATATCAAACTTGGCTTTATAGCGTTCCATTTCCATCCGGTCGTCCCAAACCAAAAAATCAATTTCCGCCAACCAGGGAACAGTCGGCAAATTTGCTGATTGCCGCGTCCATTCCTTAATTGATTTCGATGGGTTGAGATGATGGCGAATAATTCCCTCGAGGGTGGGGTACGCGCCGTTATGTCCGTAAGGCGGCGTTAGCGCGACGTTGCGCAGGGAAGGTGTGCGAAACCGGTAGGCATCCTCAATGCGGTCGCTCTCGCCCATTCGTCCGACATCGCGAACAAAAGGATCAAAACGTCTTGTTCTGCCGGGGCCGAAAGGTGGAATGGCAAGAGCGTGAAATTTTTGATCTGTTAGAAGCGAACCCGAATGACACCGGGCACATCCGGCCTTGCCGTAAAAAAGTTCCATGCCCTTTTTTTGACGGTCGTTAAGTGCCGCGGAATCCCCGGCCAGAAAAGCGTCAAATGCCGAATCGCGGGATTCAAATTCAAGCGCGATGTAGGCGGCGAGCGCTTCGCCGATATGGGCGATTGTCACGTCTTCGGGCCTGTGAACGTCCGGAAAGGCACTAACGAACATCTTGCCGTATTCGGGAATCGTTCGAACGCGTTTGGCTAGAATGGGCCATACATAATCCATGCGGTCATGCAGGGCGCCGGCAATTTCGTTCTCCTTGGGGTTTCCCGCCATTTCAAATTGTGAGGCCATGGGAAAAATTGACTGCGTGCCGAGAATCGTTTTCAATCCTGGCGGCAATCGTTCTTCTGCCGGGCTGTTAAATTTGTTACCGAAATCATCAGACACGGAAAGGCGCCCGTCATGGAACAGCACCTCAAATTCCTTTGCTCCCAGATTCCATAAGGCGGATGAATTTCGCGGAATACGCTTTTTAATCCTGGTGTCGCCAAACCCCGGGACGCGATCGTGCCCTACTCCCTGCCCGCCTTCGCCGATGCCGAGTGACAATCCGTCACTGCTGCCGAAACGCGGATGGTGGCAGGTGCCGCAAGAGATGTTTTGATTGCCGGAAAGAATTTTATCATAGAAAAGCAACTGGCCTATTTTTGCCTGCTCCAGTGAAAATTCATGATAATCTGACGATGTTAGGGGCGTCGGTAATTCCGAAGCGAAAATTTGGGAGGACGGAACGCCTGCCGTCATGACAAAAAACAAGAGATAAAAATGAACAAGCAACGGGTTTTTCTTTTCTTTTTTAGTTTCTTTGTCTTTTCCTTGCCGCAGATCTCCACGGCCGAGATTGAACATGCCCGCGACTTGATGGAAGATAATAAATTTGAAGAAGCTCTTAGCGAGTTGTGGCCGGCGGCGCGGTCGGGTAATGCCGATGCCGAAGAATTGATCGGCGTTATGTATGCTATGGGGCTTGGTGTTGAGCGGGATCATCAACGGGCTTTTGACTGGTATCTGCGCTCGGCAATGAAGGGTCATCCTGGCGCTCAATCTGGTGTCGGCTGGTATTACGAACTCGGCCTAGGCATGCCTGCCCCCGACCTTGTCCGTGCCTATATGTGGTACGTGCTGTCTGCCATCGGCGGCGACCCGGACGCGGCGATAAGCCAGGAAGAAGTAATCAAAAAAATGACACCAAGCCAGATTGAGCAAGCCAACCGCATGATTGATGACTACCGCGTCTGGCTTTATCCGTTTCGGTAGCGGCATGGCGGACGGGCGAGCAGAATTATCCCGATGAGTTTCCCGGGCACCAAGCGGACGGTGCCCGGGGAAACATCATCTAAAGGTTATTCAATGTCTCTGTCGCGTCCGCCGTTAACGTTATCCTCCGCCTCGGCGATGGCCGAAGTGAAAGCGTCAAACACTTCCTCGCCGCCATCGATGTTTGACTTGAACCAATCATACACGGGTGAAGCCGCTTCCTTGAAAGCCTCCTTCTCCTCGGGCGTTGGTACATAAAGATCACCGCCGCCGGCGACAAAATCGGCATAAGCTTGTATCGACTTACGCTTTGGCGAAGCAAAAGTAGCCTGCTGAAGTTGGTAGAAACCATCCACAACAATCTTTTTCAGGTCGTCGGGCATGGACAAGAATTTTTCATTGTTCATCCACCACAACGCTCCCATGTAGGCGTGGCCGTCAAGCGTCACATACTGCAATCCGGCATCCGGGAACTTCATGCCCATGATGTCGGTAATGCCGTTTTTGGAACCTTCGACAACACCGGTCTGGAAACTCGTGAACAGTTCCGGCCACGGAATGGGCGTGGGTGATGCGCCAAGCGCCTTAACCAGTTCCTGCGGCAAGTCGGCGACCACGGTGCGAATCTTTAAACCGCTCATATCTTCGGGGTTCTGCACGCGGCGTTTGGTGTTGGCAAAGTTGCGCCACCCGCCCGTGTTGCCGATAGTCATCAACCTGATCTTGTCGTCCGAGTCTTCCAGCGCTATCTCGCGCAATTCACGGGTGAAATCACCCGAAAGCACATGTTCGGCAATTCTGTCGTCGGACATCAAGTAGGGAAGGTCGAGAATCTGCACATAAGGGAAGATTCCCGCGGCGCCGCCGGACGTCGAAATGTAAACATCAATCGACCCGTCCGCTATGCCTTGAAGGCATTCGGCCCCTTTGGAGCATAGCTGCGTGCCGATGAATAATTCGACGCCAATTGCTCCGTTGGAAGCACTCTCGACATAATTCTTAAAAACGATAAGACCGTCATAGTCTTCATCGTTTTCGTTTGAGTTTGCTGTGGCTCGGATTGTGTAGTCCTGCGCCTGCGCGGCAACCGACGTGACCGCCAGCAGCAAGGTAGCCAGTATTAGTGGTTTGATTATCTTCATCATGTTTTTCTCCCTTTGGTGGATTATTGAAGATGCTATGAGACAAATCCTGTTAACGTTGGAATCGTCATGGAAATAGCAGGGATGAAAGTTATTAGGAAAATAACCACAATTTCCACCAAAAGCAAGGGCAGAATGGCGCGGGTGATGGCCTCAATGGGCTCTCCCGAAACCGAGGATGCCACGAATAATACCAGCCCCATGGGCGGTGTCGCCAGTCCGACCGTCAAATTGACGCTCATGATAATGGCAAAATGAACCGGATGGATGCCGAGATCCACGAATATCGGGCCCAAAATCGGCCCGAGGATGATAATTGCCGGGCCGGCATCAAGGAACATGCCGACGATGAACAGGAGAACATTGATCAAGAACAACAAAATCAGCGGGTTCTCCGAAACCGATAGAATCAAACCGGCAAGATATTCCGGGGCATGACTCAGGCTGACGACCGTTTTAAATGCCAGTGCCGCACCGACAAGAAGAAGAACGACGGCCGAGGTCATCGCCGCACGACTCAGAACTTCGGGCATGTCCGAGACCCGCAGCGTACGCATGATGAAAAAACCGATAAAAACCGCATATCCGACAGCGACGGCGGCGGCTTCGGTCGGCGTAAACACTCCCAGCAAAATGCCGCCGAGTATGATTAGCGGTGTTAACAACGGGAAGAAGGCTTTGAGTGAAGCTTCGCCGCGTTCGGGCCATGTATAACGTCGGCTGGCGACGGGAAAGTCTTTTATGTTGGCCATGAATTTAACCACCAGCATCAAGCCGACCCCGACAAGAATGCCCGGTACAATTCCCGCCAAAAACAAGGCGGCAACGCTTTCCCCCATGACGTAGGCGTAAATAATCATGATGCCGGAGGGCGGAATGATTGGTCCTATGACCGAACTTGCGGCGGTGACTGCCGCGGCAAACCGTCGGCTGTAACCCTGCTTAACCATTGCCGGCACAAGCATCGAGCCGAGTGCCGATGTATCGGCTACCGCCGAACCGGACAAGCCGGCAAACAACATCGACGATAAAATATTCACATGCGCGAGGCCTCCGCGCAGATGTCCCATCATTGCTTGGGCGAACTCAACCAGCCGTTCGGTGATGCCTCCCCTGTTCATCAATTCCCCGGCGAGCATGAAAAACGGAATCGCCATGAGGGGAAAACTGTCGATGCCGTTGTAAACATTACGGTATAACAGCGTGATGTCGCGTTCCTGTCCGTTCAACCAAAGCGCGATTCCCGGCGCCGCAAGCAACGCAAAGAAGACCGGCAGGCCGATTAGAAGAAGAATCAAAAATATGGGCAAAAACCATAAAAGCATCAGTCAATCCCCGCCGGCCGTTCGCGTTCGATGGGCCTCATTGCATCTCCGCCGCCGAGAGTTGTCACCAGCATCCGCAGCAGCAATTCAAGATTAACCACAAGCATCAGGCAGAAGCCGACGAATAAAGACATGTATGCCCACGCCAATTTTAACTTTACGGATTCCATCCCTATGAGGTGCAACGGTAATTTCAGCGACGAACTGGCAAACAGCCATCCCGAATTGACATGCGCCCAGCCGAGCTTGATCGCAACGACCAGTACAAATAACGACAGGAGCAGAAGGAGGAAGAGGAGACCTTGGCAGACGGCGCCGGGAAGCAGTTTTTGCAGGCCCGTTATCGCTACCATGCTTCCGCGGCGCATCGCAATCGGGCCCATCAGGCCGACCAGCCAGAGCATGAAAAACCGCGCGGCTTCGTCGGGCCAGGGCAGCGCGTTATTGAGAACGTATCGAAAGAAGACCTGCAGCAGGATGACGACCACCATCAATCCCATTGCAACCACCGCTATGTTGCGGCCAATCCGACCGGCTACATCATTAAATATTTCTAGCGGTCTGATAAGTTTCAGTAAGATCTGCATCGCGCCATGCATTCAAATGTCTCTCCTTTTCCTTCTCCGGCGTATTGAATCCGCCTTGTGAAAAGGTCAGCGGCACGCCCTCAAAAACAGATGCTTTCTCGACCAGACCCAAAAGCAAAGAATGGTCGCCTCCATCATAGTCCGCAAAGCGCTTGCATTCAAAGCGGGCAAGGGAACAATCAAGAAGCGGCACCTGCTTGCTGCTAAAATGCCAGTCAACATCATCAAAAGCCTGTCCGGACCGTGAAAAAGACAGGCATAATTCCTTTTCTTCCACGGGCATGACATGAACGGCAAAGTGATTCGCCGCCATAAAGGCGCTGTAGCGCTTGGAAGATTTGGTCGGACACCACATGATTAGCGCCGGATCAAGCGAGATGCTGGTAAAACTGTTTGCGGTTACGCCGAGCGGTCCAATCTCGCTATTGCAGGTGACGATGGTCACTCCTGTTGGAAACTGGGCAAGCGCGGAGCGGAATTCACGAGAATTTTCCCTTCCCGGAACAAAGCTGGTTTCTTCCTGCGGCAAAAGATTGCTCATTGCACTTCCCGTCCGTTGGCGGCTTCGTAAATTTCAAACCAGCTCTGTCGGTCTATCGACACTTTCAACGCCTCGGATATACGTCCGATTCGTTCCAGATTATTGGTTCCCAAAACAGGGATGATTCGCGCCGGATGCGCCAGGAGCCAGGCAACCGCCACGGCACCAATGTCCACGCCGGCCTCGGCGGCTTTGGCCTCAAGCGCGGAAACCAACTTCGGGTGTCCGGATTCGAACAATGCGCCGCCTGCCAGAGGAGACCAGGCCATGGGGGCTACGCCGCATTCCTGCAAATATGCGATGTCGCCGTTGGTAAACGCCTGATTGACCATCACGGAGATTTCAATCTGGTTGGTGGCCAATTTGTTTGTCATTGCGGATTGCAACAGCGTCCAGTCATGGAGTTTGAAATTGGAAACGCCCACGGCCTTGATGGCACCCGAGGCAATCAATCCGTCCAGCGCGGCACCTGTTTGATGGTGGTCCAAAAAGGGATCAGGGCGATGGATAAGCAGCAAATCTATCTGCTCGATTCCCATCAAACGCAGACTGTCATCCACAGACTTTTTGATATGTGCGGCGCTGGTGTCGTAATGCTTAACCCGCGCATTGGCATGACGTCCGACGGGAGCAACGATGCCGCACTTTGTAACAATTTCCAGCTGCCCGCGCAAATGCGGAGCCTGTTTGACGGCGGCGCCGAAAATTTCCTCAACTTGATAACCTCCATAAATATCCGCCAGGTCAACAGAGGTGATGCCTTGGGCAAGGCAACCTTCGATCTTCGCCTGAACATGGGAAGGTGAGGTGTCTTCGTCGTCGCCCAGGCGCCACATCCCGTAGACAAGACGTGACAGGGACAGAGTCTCGGTTAAAGCGATTTTTTCCATTATTTCCTTTCTCCTGATCCAAGCGGAGTGTCCGGTATTTGCGCCGGCACGCGTCCGTACTCGTGCGGCAGGGAACAGGTCTTCAAATGAGGCATTACAAGCTTGCCGATATAGTCGCATTCGTCGAGGTGCGGATAACCGGAGAAGATAAACGAACGCATGCCCATTTTCAGGTAACTTTCAATTTCCGACAAAACCTGGTCTGCGGATCCGACAAGCGCCGCCCCGCAGCCGGATCGGGCCCGGCCGATTCCCGTCCAAAGATGCGGTTCGATGAAACCATCCATGTCCGCGAGGTCGCGGTTGCGGGCCTGGCGCGCCACACCATAAGAGGTGGAATCAAGAGCCCGTTCACGAATCGTCTTGCCGGTGTCGTCATCAAGTTTGGACACAAGTTCGCTCGCGTATTCACGGGCTTCGGCCTCGGTTTCACGGACGACCATGTGAACCCGCAAACCATAATCCAGGGTGCGGTTGTAGCTTGCCGCCCTCTCGTTGACGGTTTTCATGCGATTTGCCAAATCTTCTTTGCTCTCCGGCCACATCAGATATACATCGCAATGCTGGGCACATAGTTCAACTGCCGCCGGCGAGTACCCCCCGAAATAAAGAAGCGGGCCGCCGTTTTGCTGGTAGGGCCGCGCCGGGTCGGTGGTCACTCCTTCGAATTGATAAATTTCTCCCTGGTAATTTATCTCGTCGCACGTCCAGGCTTGCCGCAAAATCTCGACCACCTCCCGCGAACGTTGATAGCGATAGGCACTGTCTTCAACCTGGCCCGGGAAATCGGAACTGATAATATTGATGGTCAGCCGTCCTTCCAGCATGTGATCCAGCGTGGCAACGGTTCGTGCGAGCATGATTGGCTGCATTTCCCCGCAGCGCACCGCCGCGAGCAAGTTTATTTTACTAGTGACCGGTGCGCATCCGGCTACGAAAGAAAGCGTATCCTGCCCGACCTGGTAGGAAGAGGGGCAGAGAATGTTGCGGAAGCCGTTTGCCTCGGATCGTTTGACGATTTCCGAACAGTGGGCCCAGTTTGAACGAAGGCTGCCGTCCGGAACTCCCAGATAACGGTAGTCGTCGGCACAAAGGGCCGAAAAAAAACTAACCTCGGTAGCGTCCAAATCGGGACTTGTGATTGGTACGGTTGTCATCAACTTCTCCTGTTTCTCCGTCGAATTATACATCTAGCCAGAGATAAATCAATGGTGTATCAATTTACCATGAACGAGACAGGAGAAAATAAAATCCACCCAGGTAAACTGCCGGTTTACTCTCAGATAGCCGAGCAGATATCGCGAGAAATAAGTGCAGGACTGCTTATCGATGGGCAGCGGCTGCCGCCGGAGAGACGGCTTGCCCGTGATTACGGAGTCACCGTTCGAACCTTGCGAAAATCACTTGCGCAGTTAGCAAGACAGGGTTTGCTTGTCCGCAAACAAGGGTCCGGCAATTACATTCGAAAGAATGAAAATTCCGAATCCATTTATTTCTTTTTCAGACTTGAGCTGCCGCAAGGCGGCGGATTACCTTCGGCGCAAATGTTGTCTGCCGAGACCGTCAAAAAGCCCGCCGACCTGCCCGAATTCGGCGCATCCGGTTTTGCCCACAGGTTTCGGCGCCTGCGTTTTCTTGACGATATTCCCGTCGCGATAGAAGAAATCTGGCTTGACCAATCCTGTGCCGAAAAAATTAACAGAGCCCAAATCTCTCAATCATTGTATAAATTCTATAAAGAGCATCTTGGTTTTTGGATCGCCCGCGCCGAAGATTGGGTTAGCGTTTCTCCGTTGCCCGAATGGGCGGAGGAAATATTTCCGCCGGGGAAGAACGCGGTCTTTGGATTTGTGGAAAGGTTTGGTTGGTCGCAAGATGAAAGCAAAGTGGAATACTCACGCACATGGTACGATGCCGGCGCGGCGCGCTATGTTGCCAGGTTAAAGTAAGGAAAGGGTGATGACGGCTTTTTATGGTTTAATTGGTTGCGGCATGATGGGGCAGGAACACCTGCGCAATATTGCCCTGCTTGAAGATGCGGCGGTATCCGCCATCTACGAGCCGGATAAGGACATGGCGCGTGCGGCTGCCGAACTTGTTCCGGAGGCCGTTTTTGTAAACTCGGTTGATGCGTTGCTTGGCCACCGGCCCCTTGATTGCCTTGTGATTGCCAGCCCGAACCATTGCCATGTAACGCAACTTGAAGCGGTTGCCGCAAAGGTAACATTGCCGATTCTGGTCGAAAAGCCGTTGTTTACAAATCCCGATGATTTGAAGCGCGTTGAGGATTTGAAAGCCGGTTATGGAGCGCCCGTATGGGTGGCGATGGAATATCGCTATATGCCGCCTATGAAGCAATTTATTAACCGTGCACAAACCGTCACCGGCGGAATCAAAATGCTGACCATTATCGAGCATCGTTTTCCTTTCCTTGCCAAAGTAAACAATTGGAACCGGTTTAATGGAAATTCGGGCGGCACCTTTGTCGAGAAATGCTGTCATTTCTTTGATTTAATGCGTGTTATTTTGAAGAGCGACCCCGTGCGGGTCATGGCAAGCGGCGGTCAGGAGGTAAACCATCTGGACGAGACTTACAACGGGCAGTCTTCGGATATTTGGGATTGCGGTTATGTGATAGTTGATTTTGCCGACGGCACGCGTGCGTCACTGGAACTGTCCATGTTTGCGGAAGGGTCTGAATACCAGGCAATGGTCCATGCCGTCGGTCCTTCGGGCAAGATAGAGGTGAAACTGCCGGGTCCGGCGCGGTTATGGTCGGGGCCGGAAGGCAAACAACCTGTTCCCGTTATCATCGAGAGTCCGCGCGCGCATTGTAATCCTGTTCGTACCGTCTGTCCGATAGATAAAGCAATTTTGGATGCCGGCGACCATAACGGTTCAACCTATCACCAGCACCAGCGTTTCTTTGATGTTGTGTGCGGGAAAGGCAATGTCGAGGTAAGCCTTGAAGATGGCGTCTGGGCTGTTAGAATGGGCATGGCCGCCCAGGCATCCGCCCTTACGGGGGAGGCCGTCAGCCTTTAGCCGGGCCGCCGTCGGCATTTTAAAAATTCCCGCACTCCAAACCCCTGTTCCGCCGCAATGATATCCCTCCCAGATCTTCCCGCCATCATTCTCAATACAAGCGGCGCCGTCCAAATCACAACTCAGGGCGAAATCCAAACTCTCGAACTTGACGCCGCACGTGAACAACTCGAGCGCGAACCGCACATCCTTTGCCACAAGCCGAGCATCCGCAAGCACTTCGAAAAAATAAATCTCCATCGACAAAGCGCCGATGTCTTGGAACTCTTTGCCTTCGTTTTTCCCGCACGATTCTGCGCGCCGTCCCCCGAAGGTCTGGCGCAGGCGTTGGGGATGTCCCCGCCGCGAGACGCGACAGCATCGGCGTCCTTTCTTTATCAAGGCGCGGGCGAATTGCTCAAATGTCTCGCCGGGGTGTCGGTGTCGGACTCCTGCGTTGCCATTGCTCACGTCATGAACGATGCGGGGTGGATTTGGGGCGAAAGCATTCTTGAAGCTCTCGGCAACCCCGGGGTTCCGGAAATGTCACACAATCCCCTGCATGTCTGGAACGCCCTGCCCGAATGGAAAGAAGTTCCGGCGCGAAACGCCGAGGAAACCCATCAAATTAAAGACGGTGAAGCAAGCGGGCGTCTCGAGCAACTGCTCGCAAAAAATCAACGCTCGCCCAGGAACGGGCAGTTCGAATATGCCGAAGGCGTCGCCAAAGCGTTCGCGCCGCGCCAGGAGCACGATCCCGCGCAAATCGTCCTTGCGGAAGCGGGAACGGGCATCGGCAAGACGCTCGGCTATCTCTCCGGTGCGGATGTCTGGGCGCGTCGAAGCCGGGCGCAAGTGTGGGTTTCCACGTACACCAAAAACCTGCAAGCCCAGCTGCAAAGGGAAACCCGTCTTCTTTTCACCAACGAATACGAGCAAAGAAACGAAGTCGTCCTGCGCAAAGGTCGAAGCAACTATCTCTGTTTGTTGCGGCTGGAAGAGTGGTTGGGCCACGCGTCGCTGGATACGACGCAAATGGTCCAGGCGGGACTGATTGCACGATGGGCGGCGCAAACCGCCGACGGCGCACTCGACGGAGGAGACTTTCCGAACTGGTTGATGAGTGATAGGAACAACCCCATTGATGATATTCGAGACAAGAACCGGGAATGCACCCATGCGTCGTGTCCGCATTATCGAAAATGTTTTGCCGAGTCCATCGCAAGACGCGCACGCCAGGCTCCTTTCGTGCTCGCTAATCACGCCCTCGTTATGACGCGTCTGGCGCGCTCGCAAACCGACATGGTGGATAAAGAAAAGTATGAAAAACCCGGCGCGGAATTCCCGCCGCGATTCATCTTTGATGAGGCGCAACACCTTTTCGATGTTTCCGACGGAGTCTTTTCGTCGCATTGTTCAGGTTTGGAAATGGTGCGGTTACGCCATTGGCTCGTCGGTACATCGTCGCGTCGAAGCCGGGCAAAGGTGCGGGGATTGCGCGCGCGCGTTTTTGACATCCTGAAACACATAAACGAAGACATCGAACAACTGCTTGCGGAAATCTCGACGCAAGCGCGTACGCTCGCGAGCCCCGAATGGCGCAAAAATCTCGAAAAGGAAGGGCCCAAAACCGAGGGTGAAACCTTTCTCAGCGAAGTCAAACAAGCAACCATTGAGGGAAACCGGAACGAACAGAGCGACTTCTACAGCATTGATATCCCCTGCGTTGACCTTCCCGAATCCTTGCTCGAGAGTGCAGCGGATTTAGGGGGAGAGATGAAGTTTTTGCAAAGCCTTCTCGAGCAACTTTGCGAACAACTCGCAAAGGCCGACGCCGCCGCCGGTAACGATGATAACGGCCAAAGCATCGAGACTCTCGTTAGTAACATCCACCGAAACTCTGTCACGCAACTGTCGCAGTGGTGCAAGATGCTCGAAAATCCCATCGTCCCGCAAGAAAACACCGAAAATAAATTCCTCGATCTCTTCTCCATCGAACGTAACCAGGGGCGAATCATCGATATCGGCATGCACAGACATTGGATTGATCCGACCGAACCTTTTGCGCGGCAGTTGCTCGAACCCTCACAAGGCGCCCTCATCACATCGGCAACCCTTCACGATTCCAATTCCGAGATGAGTGCTGACAATGCAAGCGAAAACGATTTTGACTGGAAAATCGCGGAAATGCGAACCGGCGCGGTGCACCTTGCATCCCCGCCGAAACGATTCTCCATCAACTCGCCTTTCAACTATTCGCAACAGGCCAAAATTTTTACCGTCAGTGATATCGACCACAAAGACGACACCGCCGTCGCAAACGCATACAGCCAACTTTTCCTCGCTGCCGGAGGCGGAGGACTCGGACTTTTCACTGCCGTCAGAAGACTTCAGCAAGCTCATCCGCGCATCGCTTCCCGACTCCAAGACAAAGGCATCAATCTCTTTGCACAACATGTCGATGCCATGGATACCGCTACTCTCATGAATATTTTCCGAACCATCGAATCCAGCTGTCTGCTCGGCTGCGATGCTATGCGCGACGGCGTTGATGTGCCCGGGCGCTCGCTTCGCATCGTTGTTCTCGACAAAATTCCGTTTGCGAGAAGTGATGTTCTCCACAAAGCACGCCGCAAACGTTTCGGCGGATCGGCTTACGATAACATGCTCGTACGATTCCGTTTGCGCCAAGCCTTCGGACGACTCATTCGGGCCGAAGGCGATAAAGGTATTTTCATTCTGCTCGGAAATCTTTCTTCAAGATTTCGTGAAGCCTTTCCTGTAGATGTCGTGCCCGAATCCCTCACTCTCAAAGACGCCGTTACTCGAACCCGCGATTTCCTGCAGCCAAAACAAAACGGCGGCGATTCGCCGCAATAAAGCCGGATTCCGTCCCGCATTCCTCGCGACGTACCTGAATTTCTTGCCCTATCCGAAAATTTGCGCGAAACTGCAGGTACGTTAGGAAGCGTTCGTCGAAAAGTTGAAAACAAATATGTCAGGGACGGCATGTACAGAATTGCCCTTATCGACGACGACCGCGACATCATCGCCGCCCTAAGCGATACGCTTGAAGCCGAAGGGTACATCGTGCGTAGCTACGGCGACGGTCAGAGTGCGCTGTCGCAGCTCCTTGAGAACCCTCCCGATCTTGTCATCTCGGATCTCAAGATGCCGCGTATGGACGGAATGGAACTGCTTCGAAGGTTGCGTGAAAAATCCGACCTGCCCCTCATCTTTCTCTCTTCCAAAGACGAAGAGATGGACGAAATTCTCGGGCTTCGGAGCGGCGCCGAAGACTTTATTAAGAAGCCCGTATCCCTGCGGCTGCTCGTTGAGCGCGTCAAGGTTGTTTTTCGCCGACAGCGCCGTCTCGAAGGAAAACTTTCCCACATCGATGCAAAATCCTGTATAAACGCAAAGGGACGTTCAAACACCGAAGGAAGTTTTATGAAAACAGGCACGCAGGACTATCAAATTGCAGACATTTCGCTCGCATCTTGGGGGCGAAAGGAGATAGCTATCGCCGAAACCGAAATGCCCGGCCTGATGTCTTTGCGCGACGAATATGCCAAGAAGCAGCCTCTTGCCGGCGCGCGCATCACCGGATGCCTGCATATGACCATACAAACGGCGGTGCTTATGGAAACGCTCGTTGCTCTTGGTGCGCAACTTCGATGGTCGTCCTGCAACATTTTTTCCACGCAGGACCACGCCGCCGCGGCAATGGCAGAGCGGGGCATCCCAGTATTCGCGTGGAAAGGTGAAAGCGAAGACGAATACTGGCAATGCATTCGACAGACCATAGCTCCTGAAAACGGATGGCGCCCGAATCTCCTGCTTGATGACGGCGGCGATCTCACCCTTTTAATGCACAACGAATACGCCGAAGAGATCAAGGGCGTCCGAGGCGTTTCCGAGGAAACCACCACGGGTGTTGCGCGTCTCCACGAGATGCAGCGCGAAGGCGCTCTTAAGACTCCCGCTTTTGACGTCAACGGCTCGGTCACCAAATCCAAATTCGATAACCTCTACGGTTGTCGCGAATCTCTTGTCGACGGACTCAAACGCGCAACCGATGTCATGGTCGCGGGCAAAACCGTCGTCGTATGCGGATACGGCGACGTGGGGAAAGGCTCGGCACGGTCGCTTCGAGGCCAGGGTGCGCGCGTGCTTGTAACCGAAATCGATCCCATCTGCGCCCTGCAGGCTGCAATGGAGGGTTATCAGGTCACAACGATGGACGAAGCCGTTGCCTTCGGCGACATCTTTATTACCGCAACCGGAAACCGTGACATCATCACTCTTGAGCATATGCGCGAAATGAAGGATAGGGCCATCGTCGGAAACATCGGACATTTTTGCAACGAGGTTCAAGTTGATGCTTTGCGCAACTATCCGTGGCACAACGTCAAACCGCAAGTCGATGAAATTGAATTTCCCGATGGTAAACGAATCATTCTCCTTGCCGAGGGGCGTTTGTTGAACCTCGGCTGTGCAACAGGACACCCCAGTTTTGTCATGAGCGCGTCCTTCACGAACCAGGTCCTTGCGCAGATAGAGTTATGGAACAACTCGGACAAGCTCGAGCGTAAAGTCTATCAGTTGCCCAAACATCTCGATGAGAAAGTCGCACGCCTTCATCTCGAAAAACTCGGCGCGCAACTCACCGAGCTCAGCCAATCACAAGCCGAATATCTCGGCGTCGACAAGCAAGGTCCCTATAAGCCGGAGTCCTATCGCTACTAGCGCGCATGCCGGAACGCCACGACGAGAAATCCGCACAAGCACAAAAAATGCAGGCTATCGGACAACTCGCCGGAGGCATTGCCCACGACTTCTCAAATCTCCTAACCGCAATCATCGGCTCTTGCGATTTGCTTTTGCAAAACAGGACGCTCCAACGAACCGACAATGACGAGGTCGAGGAAATCCGCCGCAACTCCAAACGCGCAGCCGCACTCGTGCAGCAACTGCTTGCGTTTTCCCGGCAGCAATCCATTCAGCCGCAAGAAGTCTCATTGGTCGATGTGCTTGCAGACTTGGGAAATCTGTTACGACATTTGCTCGGCGAAAAAGTAACACTTCAAGTGCATTGTCAGGATGATCTTTGGCCCGTGCGTGCTGATATCAATCAATTCGAACAGGTCATCGTCAACCTCGCCGTCAATGCCCGAGATGCTATGCCGAACGGCGGAGACGTTGCCATCCATGCCGGCAATGTTCGCATTGATGCGCATGATGATGCCCTGCCCGCCGGCGAATATGTGCTCTGCAAAGTCAGTGACACCGGCAGCGGGATTTCACGCGAAAACATGCAGCGGATTTTTGAGCCTTTCTTTTCCACCAAGGAACGGGGGCGGGGAGTCGGCCTGGGACTTGCAACCGTGCTTGGGATTGTCCGGCAATCCGGCGGGTTCATTCTCCCTGAAAGCACGCCCGGACAAGGTTCGACCTTTCGAGTCTATCTGCCGAGGTTTGTGGCGAACGGTTCCGCGAACATAAACGCAGACGCATCCGTTGGTTTTGAAAACTTTGAAACCCCCGTCCCCGCAAATCTTGCATCGAAACGGCCGCACCACATTCTTGTTGTTGAGGACGAAGAGGGCGTGAGACGCTTTGCGGTTCGAGCGCTGCAACGCCGAGGCTTTTTCGTGTCCCAGGCCGCAAGCGCCGAGGAGGCTCTACAACTGCTGGAAAAAAACCCCGATGCAAGGAAAATCGCGTTGCTGCTTTCCGATGTCATCATGCCCGGAATCGACGGACCGCAATTGGCGATGCGGTTGTGCAAAACCCATCCCGGCATTCGTGTGCTGTTCATGTCCGGATACGAGTCCGGTAAATTTCGCGAAGTTCTCGAGAACGGAAACAGGGTTGAATTTCTCGCAAAACCCTTCAGTCTCAAGCAACTCATAACGCGCATCGAGCAGACGCTCGAAATCGGTTGATAGATAGAGGTTTGCGTGCTTTAAATGTTATCGCGAAATAATTTAAACCCTTATTTACAACGTATTGCCAGTCAGGGAATTTTGGTGTGGTGAAAAACAAGCATAATGCCGTTTACATAATCATTAATGTTTTTATTCCTTTTATGGCTGCCTATTTCCTGTCGGAGCTGTTTAGAAACATTAACGGTGTAATAGGGGAAAATATTGGAAGGGAGTTGCAGTTAAGTGCCACGGAATTGGGCTTCCTAACAAGTTTGTTTTTTATATCGATCGCGGGATCGCAATTATTCGTTGGTATTTGTCTTGATCGTTATGGTGCACGCCGCACGATATCCGTATTGCTTTTGGTGGGTGCTGTGGGAGCATTCTTGTTTTCATTCGGTACTTTTACATTAATGGGCGCGGGACGCTTCCTGCTGGGTTTGGGCATGGCCGGCTGTTGGACGGCGGCTTTCAAAGTGAACGCGCAATGGTGGCCTAAAAACAAATTGGCGTTTGCCAACGGAGCGATTATTAGTTTTGCGGGCATCGGGGCACTCTGCTCCACGCTGCCCACCCAATATATTCTGTCCTTTATTACATGGCAGGAGCTGTTTCAAGGGCTTTCGGGTTTTACGGCATGCATTGCCGCCTATGTTTATTTGGTTGCACCCGACCATGAAGACGATATCCACAACACACCTAAAAATTTGTTTGATGAGATAAAAGGATACTCCGTTGTTTTTAAAAACCATGTATTCGTTTGGATTGCTCCTCTCTCGATTGTTTGCCAGGGCGTGTGGCTGTCGTATCAAGGATTGTGGGCGGGCGAGTGGTTGCGCCAAGTGGACCAATTGCCTTCTGCGGAGGCGGCCGCCTTCCTCTTGTTGTTGGCGGTTTGTGTTATTTCGGGAAATTTCATTCTGGGTGCTGTTACGGACCGTTTGGGTGAAAAAGGTTATTCGAGGGTGAACATTTCGCTGGTTATTTGCTTCGTTTACATTTTGGTGCAGGTATTTATTTTGATGAACATGGAAAACATTTCCCCTTATTTATGGGGTTTGTTCGGGTTTTGTGTATCGGGGTCCATTATCACGTATGCCCTTCTTTCAAACGCTCTGCCAACAGGCGTGGCCGGACGTGCCGTGAGCATTCTAAATCTTTTTGCCACGTTGGCAGGTTTTTGTTTGCAATACGGCGTAGGGTTTATACTGGACTTATGGCAACCCGTTAAAATAGGCACATATCCCGCTGTAGCTCACCAGACTGCCATAGCATGCATTGTTGTCATGCAATTGGTCGCGTTAGTGTGGGCTTTTTACGGGACTAAAGTTCAACGACATTTTAAAAGATGATTCGTTCGCGGCGTCCTTGAGAGTGGAAGCGTGGCCGGTTTTCCGATTCAAGGTCAGGCCGGGCGATTTAAGAATTGGTCAAAATAAATCTTACGGACAAGTTTGGGCCCGAGCCTTGACAATTATGGCATTCCAAGGGGAGAATAGGCGGTTTGAAAATTTCGTGAGGGGATTCGCGTTATGGAGTGGAGGCGAATCAGTACAAATGCAAGGTGTTGCAATACATGATTGACGGGACTCGCATCCGGGAAGTCCACGAGACCGCGTCGGTTTTGATTTCCGACGGAGAGCGGGGATTATTTTGCATGGCACGGCGTGACGCTCCCGTATCGGCGTTGTGCTCGCGAGAAACGAACAAACCCGATATCAAGGCTGTTGCACCTTACGAGCAATTTCCCGGAAGTTGTTTTGGCAGGGTGAAACAGTCCGTACGGGAACGGAAAATCGGCCATTGCGGCCTTGAAGAATTCCTCGAAGGTAAAAATCGTCGGGTGTGCACATTGAACGCGCCCGCACACTTCGAGCGAAGAGCCTCTGAAACTTTTCAGAGAAAAATCCAACACGCAAATTTCAAGGAGAAACCTAATGCGTTATTTTAACAAGAAACTCGTGATAGTCGCGGCCCTAATGGCAACGACAGGCACAGCGCAAGCCGCCGATGTGGAGGTGTTGCACTGGTGGACTTCGGGCGGTGAAGCCGCAGCCCTGAACGTCTTGAAAGACGACTTGGCGAATCAGGACATCGGCTGGAACGACATGCCGGTTGCCGGTGGTGGTGGTGAAAGCGCCATGACCGTACTGCGCGCCCGTGTTACCGCCGGCGATGCGCCCACCGCCGTCCAACTGCTCGGCTTTGACATTCTGGACTGGGCCGCCGAAGGCGCTCTGGCCAATCTTGACGCGGTCGCCGCACAAGAAGGTTGGGATGCCGTCGTTCCTCCCGCGTTGCAAAACTTTGCAAAGTATGACGGCCATTGGATATCGGCACCGGTCAACGTGCATTCGACCAACTGGGTTTGGGCCAACAAGGGTATTCTGGATGATCTCTCCATTGATGAGCCTTCCAGTTGGGAAGAATTCGTTGCGGCCATGCAGAAGGTCCAAGACAGCGGCAAGACCGCGCTGGCCCACGGCGGACAGGCGTGGCAGGAAGCCACCATGTTTGACGGCGTTGTGCTTTCCGTCGGAGGCGTGGACTTTTACCGCAAAGCCTTTATCGATCTGGATCCTGCGGCGCTTGGCTCGCAGCAGATGGTCGAGGCGTTCAACCGGATGGCGACGTTGCGTAGTTTTGTCGATGACAACTTCTCCGGCCGCGATTGGAACCTGGCATCGGCCATGGTCATCAATGACGAAGCCGCCTTCCAAATCATGGGCGACTGGGCCAAGGGTGAATTCCTGAACGCCGGCAAGGTTCCGGACAGGGATTTCCTTTGCTTCCGCGTGCCCGGATCGGCTGGCGCCGTCAGCTTCAACTCCGACCAATTCGCGATGTTCAACGTTTCGAGCCCCGAGGCTCAGGCCGCTCAGGGCGAAATGGCCCGGGCGATCATGTCACCGACATTCCAGTCGGCCTTCAACGTGGTTAAGGGCTCGGTTCCTGCTCGTACCGATGTGCCGAATGACGACTTCGATGCCTGCGGCAAGAAAGGCATGACGGAACTCGCGGCGGCTTCTGCAAGGGGCACGCTTGTCGGTTCGATGGCCCACGGTCACGCCAACCGCGCGGCGGTCAAAAACGCAATCTACGACGTCGTTACCGCCCATTTCAACGGTGAGTATGATGCCGAGACTGCCACTGAGGAGCTCGTTACTGCCGTCGATCTGGCTCAGTAGTCGCGGGCGTATAACCAAAAGGATTCCGGGAGCGGCAACGACCGCTCCCGGAGCCTTCAAGAACCAATGACGGGAAGGTCAAAATGATCCGGCAAGGGGAAGTTGACTTTAGGACGAGACTCCAGAACTGGATACCAAAGGTGGTTCTCAGTCCTTCTCTGGCGATGGTTCTTGTCTTCGTTTACGGTTTCATCTTTTTCACGATTTATCTGTCCTTCACGGACAGTCGCATCCTTCCCAGTTTCGGTTTGGTCGGGATGGAAAATTATTCCAAGCTCTGGCGGCTCAGTCACTGGACCACTTCCCTCACAAACCTTGGCATCTTTGCTTTTTTCTACATAACGGTCTGCACCGCCCTCGGTTTGGCGCTTGCGATTTTTCTGGATCAGAAAATTCGGGGGGAAGGCGTCCTTCGACCAATTTACCTCTACCCCATGGCGCTCAGTTTCATCGTGACGGGTACTGCGTGGAAGTGGTTTTTGGACCCGGGCATCGGGCTTGAGCACACAATGCATCTCTGGGGATGGACAAGTTTCAAATTCGATTGGATTAAGAATCGGGATTTTGCAATCTACACGATCGTCTTGGCAGCCGTTTGGCAAACCAGCGGTTTCGTTATGGCTATGTTTCTTGCAGGTTTGCGAGGCATCGACAATGAAATCATGAAAGCCGCCCAAATTGACGGCGCATCCAACTGGAATCTGTATCGTCGCATCGTCATTCCGTTGTTGCGTCCGGCCTTCTTGTCCGCTTTTGTCATTCTCGCTCATCTGGCAATCAAGAGCTATGACCTTGTTATTGCCCTGACCGGCGGCGGACCCGGTCGCGCGACCGAATTGCCCGCCACGTTCATGTATTCCTATACATTCACTCGAAACCAGATGGGAATCGGTGCGTCCTCGGCCGTAATCATGCTGATGACAATCGCCGCAATCATGGTGCCTTATCTGTATGCCGAACTGAAGGAGAAGAGCTAATGTCCTCGGCTCAAACGCAGTCTGTTCGGACGGGGCGTGTCACGCGCAGTTTCATCTACTTGTTCCTGCTTGTCAGTGCATTGTTCTATCTGCTGCCGTTCTTCATCATGCTGTTGAACTCGGTGAAACCGCTCGGCGAAATCACCGGTGGCAACATGATGGCCATGCCGGAAGTTTTCACGCTGGAAGCCTGGAAGGCGGCGTGGTCCACGGCGCAAGTCGGAGTCGAACCGACGGGCCTTAGGCCTTATTTTTGGAACTCGATTAAAATGGTCGTTCCCGCCGTATTTATTTCGACCATCCTCGGTGCTTTGAACGGTTACGTGCTAACCAAGTGGCGTTTCAAATATGACACCATCCTGTTTGGGCTCATGTTGTTTTCTTGCTTCATTCCGTTTCAGATAGTTTTGATTCCAATGGCGCGCATTCTCGGAATTGTAGGCCTTTCCGGTTCCACCTACGGCCTGATTTTGGTGCACGTGGTTTATGGTGTCGGCTTCTCCACGCTCTATTTCCGCAATTACTATGCCGCCTTCCCGACGGAACTGGTGCGCGCCGCACAAATCGATGGCGCCGGCTTTTTCCAAATATTTTATCGAATTCTTCTGCCTTCGTCGGGGCCGATCATCGTGGTCTGCGTCATCTGGCAGTTCACAAACATCTGGAACGACTTCCTTTTCGGAGCGTCTTTTGCTTCGGGATCGGGCGCGCCAATGACCGTCGCCCTAAATAATCTCGTTCAGTCCTCCACGGGCGTGAAGGAGTATAATGTTCACTTCGCGGGTGCGATTCTCGCCGCCCTGCCCACCCTGCTCGTCTACATCGTGGCCGGTCGTTATTTCGTGCGCGGCCTGATGGCGGGCTCCGTTAAAGGATAAGCTCATGAGTTTTCTTAACATCAACAACGTCACAAAATCTTACGGCTCCATTGAGGTTCTCCATCAAATTAACGTCTCGGTGGAAGAGGGCGAGTTTCTCGTCCTTGTCGGGCCCTCGGGTTGCGGGAAATCGACGCTCCTGTACATGATTGCAGGGCTTGAGGACATCACATCCGGGGACATTTCAATTAACAACCGGATCGTGAACGGCGTGCATCCGTCCAATCGTAATATCGCCATGGTGTTTCAGAGTTACGCGCTGTATCCGAACATGACAGTTGGACAAAACATAACCTTCGGGTTGGAAATGCATGGTGTGCCTGCTCCCGAGCGCGAGAAGGCGATGAACGATGTCGCAAAATTATTGCAGATCGAGCAACTTCTGGGCCGCAAGCCCTGGCAGTTGTCGGGCGGACAGCGCCAGCGGGTCGCGATGGGGCGTGCGTTGGTGCGGAATCCGGACGTGTTCCTTTTCGATGAACCGCTTTCCAACCTTGACGCCAAACTGCGCGTCAATATGCGAACCGAGATCAAAAAGCTTCATGAAAAACTGAAGAAAACAATTGTTTATGTGACTCATGACCAAATTGAAGCCATGACGCTCTCGACCCGGATTGCGGTGATGTATCAGGGTTATGTGCAGCAGTTGGGCACGCCTAAGGAAATCTACGACACGCCTGCAAATCTCTTCGTGGCGACGTTTATGGGGTCGCCGGCCATGAATATCCTTCCGGCGAAAGTCGTTGTGCAAGACAATCGTCCGCATGCGTCCGTCGCAACCTCCGAAGGGAATACGGTGTTGCTTCCTTTCTCACAAGCCAATCTCGCCGCGTGGCAGGGCAAGGACATTCTCCTTGGAATTCGGCCGGAGGCGATCACCGATCTGGATGGAGCCGACCGCAAATCAAGCAACATCGTTAATCTGCAAAATCGCGTGGATGTAACCGAGCCGTCCGGCTCCGATACGTTCGTAACCATGACGCTCGCCGACAGGGACACCATTGCCCGGATGCGGGCGGATGTATCCGTAGCGGCCGGCGATGTTTTCGACTTTGCCGTTAACATGGACAAGGCTGTGGTTTTCGATCCTGAGACCGAAGAACGGATTACCGAAGGGTAATTCGCCCTATGATTCGTGTCGTTCTTGCCGCAGGCGGTCGGCGGGGAATCGATTCCGGCATCGCCGACTCGTCACCGTAAAAGGCGAAGCCCGTGAAAACCACATTTGATTTTATCGTTATCGGAGGAGGGTCGGCGGGTTCGGTTGTGGCCTCAAGGCTTTCGGAAGATTCCCGTGTCGAGGTTCTGCTTCTTGAAGCCGGCGGTAAAGACCGGCATCCGTTCTACCACCTGCCCGCGGGTTTCGCGAAAATGACCAAAGGCATAGGTAGCTGGGGCTGGGATACCGTCCCGCAACGGTATATGAAAGACAAGATCTTCCGTTATACACAGGCAAAGGTAATCGGGGGTGGCTCAACTATAAACGCGCAAATCTACACTCGTGGCAATGCCCAAGACTATGATGATTGGCGGCAGATGGGTTGCGAGGGTTGGGCGTATGAAGACGTTTTGCCTTATTTTAAAAAAGCCGAAGACAACGACACTTTTGACAACCGCTATCATGGCAAAGGCGGGCCGCTGGGTGTCAGCCGGCCTGCGGCTCCGTTGCCGATTTGCGAAGCCTATTTCGACGCCGCAGCCGCGCTTGGCATTCCGCGCAACATGGATGTAAACGGTGAAAGACAGGACGGCGTTGCCTTTTATCAACTGACGCAACGCAACGCGCGGCGCGCTTCGGCGGCGATGGCTTATATCAGGGCAAACCGGGGACGAAAAAATTTGACGGTCAGAACCAATGCACAGGTAAAGCGGTTGATTGTGGAAAAGGGACGCGCGACCGGTATAGAGATGCTTGACGGAGCCTGCTTGAATGTTTCCGGCGAAGTTGTGCTTTCCGCAGGTGCTATCGGTTCGCCGAGGCTGTTGCAGTTATCGGGAATTGGTCCGGCAGACCATCTGTCTGAACTCGGCATTGATGTTGTCTATGATCAGCCGAATGTCGGAGAAAATCTGCAGGATCATCTCGATCTCTATTGCATTTGCGAACTTTCCGGCCCTTACAGTTATGACCGCTACGCTAAACCGCACTGGGCCGTGCTGGCAGGCTTGCAATATCTTGCCGGGCGCAAGGGGCCGGCAGCTTCTTCACTCTTTGAGACAGGCGGGTTTTGGTACGCCGATCCCGATGCCCGATCGCCGGACATTCAATTTCACCTCGGCCTCGGAACCGGAATTGAACATGGCGTCGCGGCTATGCCTCAAGGGGGCATCACGCTAAATTCTTGTTATTTGCGTCCGCGTTCACGTGGTTCGGTGCGCCTGCAAAGCGCCAATCCATCCACAGCGCCGCGGATTGACCCAAACTACCTGCAGGATTCGCGTGACCGCGAACTTTCCATTGAAGGACTCAGGATTACTCGGCGGATTCTGGCACAGGAATCGCTGAGGCCCTTCATCAAGGCGGAGCGTTTGCCCGGTCCGGACGTAAAGACCGACCGGGAACATTTTGATTTTATCTGCGAACATTCAAAAACCACGCACCATTGCGTGGGCACCTGCCGAATGGGTCCGGACGCAGAAGCCGTCGTAGATATTCGTCTGCGCTTTAACGGCATCAAGGGGCTACGAATAGTGGATAATTCGGTTATGCCGACTATTATTTCATCCAACACCAACGCGGCAGCGATGATGATCGGCGAAAAAGCTGCCGATATGATTTGCGAAGACCACGAGTAAGAAAGTTGATTTTTTCGCAAAGCCCTCTAATCTTGAGCATTACCTGAGTGTGTCAAAAAGACGCCAACGGCCCGCTGAATGGGGGATCGTCTAACGATAAGACTACGGACTCTGACTCCGTCAATCCAGGTTCGAATCCTGGTCCCGGCAATTTCAGCTGCCAGTGTCCAGAACCTAACGGGTTTGCTTTCGTTTTGTATGTGAATCTGCCTCTACAATTTTCCATCTGTGCCGTTTAGAGCGTTATTGGAAGGTTTGAGATTTGTTGCATTTGGGATTGTCATTACTGGTCTCTTTCCACGTGATACCGAAGCTGTTGCAAAAAGAAGCCCCGACAAAATCTTTTGGATAATGTCGAGGCTCCTCCCTTCGAGTTGGGTTTGTTTTGGTGGCTTACAGACAACCTTGATTGGTCTTGTAGACGGATGCCATGGGTCCGCACATTCAACAGGAAATCAAGCTTTTTTGCGGCTAATCCGCGAACTTACATGGCAGGGATAGGAACGTCCTTGATATGCCACAGGAGAAATTATGCCGATTTTGAGCGAATCAGTTGGATTTTTGCCGGAAAATGGACGGTTTTCTTTGCGAATCGATGGGGAATCAGGCG
>JAPOUT010000056.1 GCA_026708545.1 Hyphomicrobiales bacterium | reverse complement strand
GGGTGATTCGCTCACACGGGCAACCGCTTTGCCCGACAAAACCCCGTGCGTAACGTATGCCGTGACCTTCTTTGCGCCGGCATCCTGAAGGGCTTGGGCGGCATTGCAAAGCGTTCCCGCCGAATCGACGATGTCATCGATAAGAATGCAATCACAGCCGGAAACATCGCCAATGATGTTCATCACCTCGGACTCGCCGGCTTTCTCGCGGCGCTTATCGACAATTGCCAGATCCGCATTAATCCGGCTGGCCAAATGCCGCGCACGAACGACTCCGCCGACATCCGGAGAAACAATCATCGGAGTCGAATCAAAGCGCTTCTCAATGTCCCCTTTGATTACCGGTGATGCGGTAAGATTGTCCGTAGGGATGTCAAAGAACCCCTGAATCTGCCCCGCATGCAAATCCAGTGTCAAAACTCGATGCGCTCCCGCCTCGGTAATCAGGTTGCTGACAAGTTTTGCGGATATGGGTGTACGGGGGCCAACCTTTCGATCCTGCCTCGCATATCCAAAATAGGGAATCACCGCGGTAATACGTTGCGCCGATGCACGTCGCAACGCGTCTATCAAAATCAGCAATTCCATCACATGATCGTTCGCCGGATAGGACGTGGGCTGAATCACGAAAACATCCTCGCCGCGAACGTTCTCGCGCACCTCGACAAACACTTCCTCGTCCGCAAAACGACGAACAAGGCAGTCCGTGAGATTCAAATTCAAAAACTTTGCGATACCCTCCGACAAGGGCCGGTTGGCACTGCCCGAAATCAAACGCATCCCTCTATCCTCCTGTCCGGCACATACACCAAATAGCTAGCCCATTCGCACGAGCAAGTCCAGCCCGTAAGATGAAAGACGCTCGGGTGCGGCGCCATCCGCCTGCACACGAAGGCTGTGCCCCAGGGTCATCGCCTTGCCGCGAACGCTGTCCATCAGAATAATGTGGATGAAAAAGGTCATGTCCCCTGCCAGCACGACATCATTGCCTTCGTAGAACATCGGCCAGTCCATCCACGAAGGGGCGAAACGCGCCCCCATTGAATAACCGCACGCCGCCAGACGGTTGCCGGCATGACCATGCGCCTCCAGCACACGGCGATGCGCCTCGAACACATCACCGACTTGATTGCCCGAGCGCAAAACATCCTCGCAAGCTTCGAGCGCTTCGAGGGCCGCGGCATGCATCGATATGTGGGTCTCGTCCGCTTCGCCGATAAGCACCGTGCGCATCATCGCCGCATGATAGTGGCGATAGACACCCGCCCACTCCAACGTCAACTGGTCGTTCGCGTTCAAGCGCCGACGTCCGCTTTTGTAGCGACACAGCAGAGCGTCCGCATCCGAACCGATGATAAACGCATTGCCGGGATAGTCGCCGTCACCACGCAACACCTCCGACTGCATCGCGGCAAGAATGTCACTCTCGTCGGCGCCGGCGCGAATTTCACCCAAACCCGCCTCGAGAGACTTGTCCGCAAGCCTTGCAGCCGTGCGAATGCAGTCGAGTTCGGCTTTGCTTTTAACAAGTCGGAGCCCCGATATTAACGTATCGGCATTCTCCAACGCGCAAAAACCCTCCAATGCGCTCGAGAGCTTCATGCCGTTGGCAGCCGTTAGTCCGTGGGTCTCTTGCTCGACGCCCAAGCGCCCGCCCCGGGCGCCTTTGGAATCGAGCAAGTCGCGCAAGTCGAGGGCGGGATTGGCGTCAATGCCGTCAACCCAAATACGAATATCTTTTATGTCGGAAGTATGCTGCGCCTGCCGCAAGTCCGCCGAACGCGTGAGCAGCGTGGTCTCGCCAGACGCATCGATATACAGGCACTGAAAGAAACAAAAACCGAAACTGTCGTGTCCGGTGAGATAATAGAGGCTCTCGGGCGCAAAACAGAGCAGCCCGTCCAAACCGCGCCGTTCCATCTCCTTGCACGCGCGGGCGCGACGTGAATGAAACTCCTCAGGTGAAAAATGCAGGCTCATTTCTCTTCCAGCATAATTGCCGATAGCTGTCTGCCGCGATGCGTTTCGCCCCGGTGCATCGCGCGACGATAGGAATGATAACGCATTTCTTCCCGGTAAGTGCAATGCTCGATATTCTCAATGCGTGCAATGCCGATACCCCCCAAACGCGCGGCGACATAGCCGGGCAGGTCAAACAACCCATGTGTCTCGCTTGTGCGCGAAAAAAACCCCTGCGCGCGTTCCAACTCTCCGGCTTGCTCGAACGCATCAAGCAGGGGCGCATCCACTTCATAGCATTGTTTCGAAATACTCGGCCCCAGCGCCGCGCGCATCTCCGATGCGCGTGCGCCCAGCGATTCCATCACAGCAACAGTCGCCTCGCAAATCCCCGCAAGCGCACCGCGCCAACCCGCATGCAACGCGCCGACCACGCCCGCCTCGCTCTCCGCCAGCAATACCGGAACACAATCCGCCGTTGAAATCGATAACGCCAAGCCGGGACAATCCGTCGCCATGCCGTCCGCGCGACCGGTGTCACCCTCGTTGCGAACCGCAATCGCACGAGCCGAATGCACCTGTTCCAATCCAAGCAAGCGTTCCGGCGCAATTGCGAAAGACTCCGCAATATCAGGAGCGTTGTCCGCGCGCGAAAAAAACCTGTGACGGACACCGGGACAATCATGCAACAGCGGCGATATCACCTCACTCATGCATCACCATTGAAACGTTCGGCATCCAAAAAGCCTGACGGCACGGTTTGCAAATCACGCGAGACCATCGCCATCACCTTAAACAACACGCCCATCCCCTCAGGTTCAATTAAACGCGATAGCGCCGTTGAAATCTCGCGCGCCTGCGCCTCGTCGGCGTGCATACGCAAATGTTCGGCACGTTCGACAATGCCCAGCCGCCGTAAAAAACTTCCTTGCGGAATCGGTCCGAACACATCCACATCACCGGCGACCCGGGCCAGTGAGCCAAAATCAACCCACGCGCTCAAATCCGCAATCCCCGGATGCGACAATGCCTCGACAAAGCCGTCGCGACCGAGTGCGCTCAGACTATCGCCGCTGGGACGCATACCGGAACCGTAATCCACCAACAACGCCGCACCCGAATGTTTCGACAAACGCCCGGATATAAAACGCGTGATTCGCTCCGCTTCCGGGCGTATCTCGACAACCTCGCCCTCGGCGGGGTCATCCACCAGCGCACACAGACGCGACTCTTGTTCGGCTGCTCCTTCAAGGCAGATGGTGAAGGTGCCGTCATTCGCCAGGCCCACGCGACGCTCACGCCATCCCTGTGCCGTATACGCAAACTGCCGAACAGGAAGCGCATCAAAAAACTCGTTCGCAACCAGCAACATTGGAGTTTCCGGCAACGACTCCACCGACTCGTGCCAATGAACGGGAACGCCAGCATCGCCAAGCGTGCGCTCCTGCATGCGCCGCAACGACGCGCTCGCCTCGACCAGGTGGACTTTCAAACCGTTCCCAAACGCCGGAGATGCGGAAGCAGCCGCCCGAAGCGCATCCGACATCAATGAGCCGCGCCCCGGGCCCAACTCCACCAAACTTACGGGCGAAGGCTCTCCCAAGCGCGTCCAAACATCCACGCACCACAAACCCGCCAGTTCGCCGAACATCTGTGAAACTTCCGGCGCGGTGGTAAAGTCGCGCCCCAGCGGACTGCCGACGGCATAATAGCCTTCGCTCTCGTCCAACAACGCCGCGCGCATATACTCGTCCAGCCCGATACTTCCGCGCTGACGAATATCGCACGCGAGGCGCTCCGATAAACTTGCGTTCACTGACGGAAACGCTTTTTCTTTCTTCTTTCCAATCGTGAGGGCTTTCTTTTTGGCGTTTGTGTTTCAACGACCTCGGAATCGGGATCAGAGACAGGAACAGCCGCACGATGGAACCCGTAGAACAACAACCCGATACCCAAAAGAATCATCGGCAGACTCAACGCGATACCCATGGTGACGCCGTAATGGGCGGGTCCGACGAAAATCTCGGGTGCGCGGAACGGCTCAACCACGCAGCGCAAGATTCCGTATCCGATTAGGAACGCTCCCACCAACATGCCCGGACGCTTTAGGAGGTCCGTGTAGCGCGCGAGGCAATGCAACACGACAAACAGAAGCAATCCCTCGAGAGCGGCATGATAAAGCTGGCTGGGATGCCGCGCAAAGTCTCCGGCATGCGGGAAGATGATGCCCCAGGGCGCATCGGTCGGGCGTCCCCAGAGTTCACCGTTGATAAAATTGGCGATTCGCCCGAAACACAGCGCAAGCGGTGTGGGAATGGCGGCGGCATCGGCAAGCGAGAGCAAGGATATGTCTTTGCTGCGGCAGAATCCGACCAGGGCGACGACCACGCCCATCAGTCCGCCGTGAAACGACATCCCGCCCCGCCAGACGGCAAACACATGCAACGGATTCTCCGACAAAATCGAGGGCGCATAGAAAATGACATAGCCGAGCCGTCCGCCGACCAGCACGCCCAGCACGATCCAGAACATGAGGTCGTTGAGCTGTTCGCGCGAGAGCGGCGGCTTGTCGTCTTGCCACACTCCCTCTCGCATGAGCAGTCCGCGCACATACCACCAGGCTACCGCGATGCCGGCGATATAAGCCAACGCATACCAGCGAATCGCAAAGGGGCCTATCTGAATCAGAACGGGGTCAATATCAGGAAAAGTCATATTACCTCCAGCATAGCGTATTTTCCGCAAAATCGTTATACTCAACGGAACAATAATTTAGCGAGCATACAGCCGGAAAGCAATGGACAGAATCGCACAAGACCCCTACGCCGTCGCCCGCAGACGGAACAGGCCGGTTGTCGTCTTCGGCGGGTCGGGGTTTCTCGGACGCCATCTCGTCCAGCGTCTCGCCCGATTAGGATATCCCATGCGCATCGGCGTGCGCCACCCCAACAACGCACTCTTTTTAAAGCCGATGGGAAAGGTCGGACAAATCGAAATCGTCCCCGCCGATATCCGTAACACCGCGCACGCCGCATCCCTCATGCGCGATGCCTTCGCGGTCATCAACCTCGTCGGCATCCTGCAGGAGACCGGCGGCCGCCACTTTGATGACATCCACGCCGAAGCCCCCGGACAACTCGCGCAACACGCCGCGACGCTCGGCGTGACGCGCTTCGTGCAAATGTCCGCACTTGGAGCCTCCGCCGATTCGCCCTCACATTATGCGCAATCGAAAGCACTCGGCGAGGAACTCGTGCTTGATGCCTTCCCCGACGCAGTGGTGATGCGTCCCTCGATAGTGTTCGGGCCCGAAGATGATTTTTTCAACCGATTCGCATCCATGACACGCCTCTCGCCCGCGCTTCCGCTGATTGGCGGCGGTCAGACACGGTTTCAACCGATTTTTGTAGATGATGTCGCGCGTGCCGTTATCATCGCACTCGAGCACAGTGGCACCGACGGCGAAATCTTCGAACTCGGCGGCAATGAAGTCTTGTCTTTTGAGGAACTGCTCGAGAAAATGCTTGAGGTCATCGAACGCAAGCGAATCCTCTTGCCCGTGCCGTTTGCCGTTGCCGAGGCGCTTGCGTTTTGCATCGGATGGATTCCCAACTCTCCTCTCACCCCTGACCAATTACGAATGCTGCACACCGATAACATTGTCTCCAGGGAGGCGGTCGCGGAACGTCGTGATTGCCAAGCGCTTGGTATAGAACCCTACCCGCTACAAGCGGTTCTACCCTCTTATTTAGCGCGATTTCGCCCCTCCGGCGAGTTTACGCGGGACCCGCTGCGGCGTCAGAAATAAATCCACCCCAACAACACCGCGCTCAAGGCGATTCGATAAATCACGAACGCCGCCATTGAGGTGTGCGCGATCATGCGCAAAAACAGCGCTATCACCACTACGGCTACGACGAAAGCGAGCATTCCCGAAAACAACAGCAATGCGATGCCGCTGTAATCGGGAGCGGTGTCCGAGGTCATCAGCGCACCGGTCGAGGCAAGGATGGTAGGTATGGCGAGCAGCATGGAAAAACGCGCGGCTTGCGGCCGAGCGTATCCGAGTGCACGCGCCATCGTGATGGTGATACCCGCGCGTGAAACCCCCGGTAACAATGCAAGCGTCTGCGCACATCCGACCAGCAACGCGTGGATATAGGAAAGTTCGGACAGGTTGCGCCTGAGCGGCGCAAGTTTATCGGCGAGATAGAGCAGCAACGCAAACACAAGATTCACCCATGCGATGGGCTCAATGGCGTGAAAGAGAATGCGCCAGTCGGCTCCGAGCAAGACGCCCCCTGCGGGAATGACCGGCAGCGTCGCAATCACAATACCGACGGCAATGCGGGCGTGCGTTGACGTTTTCCCGCGCAAGAGATTCAAAGCGGCAAAGGTGAGCTCGATGATATCACGCCGGAAATATACGAGGACAGCGAGGAGCGTTCCAAGATGCACGGCAATTTCGAAAGCAACGCCTTGGTCACTCCACCCGGGCATGCTTTCGACGAGCGC
>JAPOUT010000015.1 GCA_026708545.1 Hyphomicrobiales bacterium | reverse complement strand
ATTGGATGCTCAAGGCGAATACCGCGACCTTCTACAAAGTCTCTATCACGACAGACCACCTGCCGTTCCACTCAACAGTCGCGAAGACTACCGCGATTTGCTCGAGCAATTGGATGGGATGCTGTTATCTCCTACAGGGGATGCACAGCACCGAACCAGTTCGCAGACGGGTCTTCTCTAATACGGAGAGGGGTCAAAAACCCGCGCTTGACGGGATTCACACGTCAAGGAACAAGAACAAGCCCGAGAGTCCCATCAATCCTCCCATGACGACATTGTAAACCCGGAACCGCATCGGCGTGTTCAAAAAGCCCCGTATCAAAGAGCCAAACAACGCCCACGAAGGCGCCGAAGTCATCGTCGAGCAGACGAAGGGAAAAGCGAGTAGCAGGGCTTCCAGGAGCAAATGTTCTCCTTTTGAGTAGGCCGAAACTATTGCAAGAGCGGCCGCCCAGGATTTCGGGTTGATCCACTGAAACCCCGCCCCCTTCCAAAAACCCCAAGGCTTGTCGGCTTCGGATTCGTCTTTCGAATCCGTCGGGAAGGGGATGGAGACAATCTTCCAGCAAATCCACAGCAGCACCAGGGCTCCCACAATCCGCACCCCGTCTTGAATCCAGGGTTGTGCTTGAAATAATTCTCCCAGTCCTATCGCAATGCAAAAAACCATCGGGGGAAATCCGCACGCTATTCCGAAGACAAGAGGAAGCGAGCGTCGAAATCCGAAGCGCGCGCCGGAACTCGCCAGCAGGATGTTATTGGGTCCCGGCGTCCAGGTGGCCGTGAAGGCGAACAGCAGCAAGGCCGTCATTATCTCCCAGGATATTATCGAGGACATTTCTTACACATTGAAAAACAAAAACACCCCGGAAATTCCCACCAAGGCTCCCATAATCAAATTATAAATACGAAACCACAACGGCGTGCTCAGGAATCCCCGAATGAGAGTGCCGAAGAGAGTCCATCCGTGCGCGGAGATCAAACCGGCCACGACGAACGGCAATGCGCATAACAGCGCCTCGTATAGCAGATTCTCGCCGCGCGCGTAAGCCGAGATGACCGTAACGGAAAGCGCCCAGGCTTTCGGGTTGATCCATTGGAACGCGGTTGCCTGGAGGAAACTCCAAGGCTTGCCGACCTGGTATTGTCCCGAGCCGTCTTCGTCGGGAAAGGGCAGGGTGGCAATGCGCCAGCAGATCCATCCGAGCACGACGGTTCCGACGATGCGCAGGGTTTGCTGAAACCATGGCTGTGTCTGGAACAACTCTCCCAGCCCGAGCGCGAGCAGGAAGACCATCGTCGGAAATCCGAGTGCGACTCCCAGGGCGTGCGGGATAGTCTTGCGGAATCCGAAGCGTGCGCCGGAACTTACGAGCAGGATGTTGTTGGGCCCGGGCGTCCAAACCGACGCGAACGCAAACACCAGGAGCGCTACAACTTCCTCCCAGGATATCACTGGAGGCTCGTCAGTTTTTGCTGCGGTCGACCAGCGGTTTTGACGATATCCACGGCATCATCGAACGCAGGCGCGCACCGACTTCCTCGACCGGGTGGTCGGCCGCGCGTTGCCGCATGGCTTTGAAACTTGTCTGGTTGACCTTGTTCTCGAGCATCCAGTCGCGGGTGAATCGACCGCTTTGGATGTCGTCAAGGATGCGCTTCATCTCCCGCTTAATCCGCCTGTCAATCAGGCGGGGGCCGGAGACATACTCGCCGTACTCGGCAGTGTTCGAGATGGAGTAGTTCATGTTTGCGATGCCGCCTTCATAGATGAGGTCAACGATGAGTTTTACCTCGTGGAGGCATTCAAAATACGCCATCTCGGGAGAGTAACCCGCTTCGACGAGGGTCTCGTATCCGGCGTATATCAAGGAAGTGAGCCCGCCGCACAGGACGGCCTGCTCGCCGAAGAGGTCGGTTTCGCATTCTTCGCGGAAACTGGTCTCGATGATGCCGGCGCGTCCGCCGCCGATGGCGCAGGCATACGACAATGCCAACTCTTGCGCGTTGCCAGATGTGTCGCGTTCGACGGCGAGCAGACAGGGAACGCCCCCGCCTCGCTGGTATTCGGCCCGCACCGTGTGCCCGGGACCTTTGGGTGCGACCATTGCGACATCGAGATCGTCCCGCGGCTCGATGAGATGGAAGTGGATGTTGAGTCCGTGGGCGAAGAGCAGGATGGCTCCTTGCTTGAGGTTCTTGGCGAGATGGTTTTGGTAAATCTCGCCCTGAAGTTCGTCGGGCGCGAGCATCATGACGACATCCGCCCAACCCGCGGCTTCGTCAATCGAAAGGGTCTTCAATCCTTCGCCGTTTGCTTTGGCGACGGACGGAGAGCCTTCGCGCAAAGCTACGGCGATATTCTCGACTCCGCTGTCCCGCAGGTTCAGGGCGTGTGCGTGCCCTTGGCTTCCGTAGCCGATAATTGCAACTTTGCGTGCTTTGATGAGTCCGATATCAGCGTCGCGGTCGTAATAGATGCGCATGGGTTACTCCTGTTCGTTAGTGTTAGCGCCACGTGCGATTGCGGTTACGCCGGTGCGCGAGATCTCCTGCAGTCCCAGCGGACGCATGAGGTTGATGAAGGCATCAATTTTATCAGACGCCCCCGTGAGTTCGAAAACAAAGGAAATGTGTGTCGTATCGAGGACTCTTGCGCGGAAAGCATCGGAGAGTCGCAGCGCCTCGACTCGCTTTTCCCCCGTGCCGACGACTTTGATAAGAGCCATTTCGCGTTCGACATGCGGGATGCCCATGGAGAAGTCAACGACTTCGCGAACGGGAACGAGTCGCCCGAGTTGCGCCTTGATTTGCTCGATGACCATGGGCGTGCCGATGGCGGCAAGGGTTATGAGAGAGGTGTGTTTGTCGGTGTCGACTTCGGCTACGGTCAGCGTGTCTATGTTGTATCCGCGCCCCGAGAACAGGCCTGCGATGCGGGCGAGCACGCCGGTCTCGTTATCGACCAGCACGGTAATGACGTGGCGTTCGCTTTCGCCGGTATCAGGGACGGAGGAGTAAGCCATCGGCGTTCAGCTAGACAAGGGTTTTGTCTTCCTTGGAAACGGCCGTGCGTTCGTCGGGGTCCGTCGAAAGGAGCATTTCATTATGCCCGGCTCCGGAGGGAATCATCGGGAAGCAGTTTTCGTGGGGATCCACCCGGCAGTCAAAGAGGACGGGTTTGTCGATTTCAATCATTTCCTCAATTTTCGAGTCGAGCTCGGCTCTGTTCTCGGCCCGGATGCCGTGGGCGCCAAAGGCCTGTGCGAGGGCGACGAAGTCGGGCAGCGACTCGGAGTAACTGTGCGAGTATCTGCCTCCGTGTATGAGCTCCTGCCATTGGCGCACCATCCCCATGTATTGATTGTTGAGGATGAAGATTTTGATGGGGAGGTTGTATTGGACCGCGGTTGACATCTCCTGGATGGTCATGAGCGCGGAGGCTTCGCCGGCGACATCAACGACGAGTTTGTCGGGGTGGGCGATTTGCATTCCGATGGCCGCGGGCAGGCCGAATCCCATGGTTCCGAGTCCGCCGGATGTAACCCAGTGGCGGGGTTCCTGGAAGTGGTAGTATTGCGCCGCCCACATTTGGTGCTGCCCGACCTCGGTGCTGATGTAAACATCCCGACGGTTTGCAGTCAGGGCATACAGGCGCTCGAGGGCGTATTGCGGCTTGATGACGTTGCCGCTGTCCTGATAGGCGAGGCATTTGCGCGCGCGCCATTGTTCTATTTGCGCCCACCAGTCTTCAACTTCGTGGGAGCCGCTCGGCAGGACGGACTTGTCTTTCCAGACTTTTATCATGACTTCAAGGACTTTTGCACAATCGCCGACGATGGGAATGTCGACGCGAACGTTCTTGTTGATGGAAGAGGGGTCAATGTCGACGTGGATTTTTTTCGAGTGCGGAGAGAATGCGTCCAATCTACCGGTCACGCGGTCATCGAAACGCGCGCCGATGTTAATCATCACGTCGCATTTGTGCATGGCGTGGTTAGCTTCCCAATTTCCGTGCATGCCGACCATTCCAAGCCATTGGGGATCGGATGCGGGATAGGCCCCCAGTCCCATCAGGGTCGAGGTTACGGGGTATCCGCTCATCTGGATGAGTTCGCGCAACAGGGTGCACGCCCGTCCGCCTGAATTGATGACTCCGCCGCCGGTGTAGAAGATGGGACGTTGCGCGGACAACATCATGTCAACGGCTTCCTCAATGGCGGTTTCATCGCCCTCAAGCCGGGGCTGGTAACACTTCAGCATCTCCGGAGTCGGACGTCGATAATTTCCCTTGGCAAACTGCACGTCTTTCGGGATATCGACAACCACGGGACCCGGACGCCCGCTTGTAGCAATGTGGAACGCTTGATGAAGTATGCGCGGGAGGTCGTCAACGGAACGAACCAGCCAGTTGTGCTTGGTGCAGGGGCGGGTGATGCCGACCGTGTCGGCTTCCTGGAAAGCGTCGGTTCCTATCAAGGGCGTTGGGACTTGCCCTGTGATGCAGACGAGCGGCGTCGAGTCCATCATCGCATCCGCGAGTCCCGTGATGGTGTTGGTGACGCCGGGACCCGATGTGACGAGCAAAACGCCGGGCTTGCCGCTTGCCCGGGCGTATCCTTCGGCGGCGTGCACGGCGCCTTGCTCGTGCCGGACGAGAATGTGCCGAACGTCCTCACTCGAGAACAATTCGTCATAGATGGGCAGGACGGCACCACCGGGGTACCCGAAAATGGTGTCGACTTTCTGGTCGATAAGTGCCTGCAGGACGATTTGGGCGCCGCTTTTGAGCCGTGACATTGGGAGTACTCGCTTTTCCTGAACGAAGGGACAGTCTAGCCATTTTTGTCCGCGGGGTCAAGGTTTTCAATGATTCAGGCAAATTGAGACCCGGCCTTGGTGTTTAATTCGCTGTTTTGGTCGTGCTGCAAGGGGCCTGTCCGCCCGGGTTTCACAGCGGTTGGATCTTCATTGAATCAAGTAAAACCGCTCCCTAATGGGATGAATACGGGAACCAAAAAACTGGTGACAAGCAGGGAAGAAGCGGTATAATACTCGCAAGAAACTTAACCAAAGGAGGAAACCTGATGAAACTATTTCACCCTGCAACCGTTGCAGCCTTCATGACCTTGATGGTTTCGCTCGGCTCCGTGTCGGAGGCGACAACCTTGACACCCCCCCCCCCCCCAACACTAACTAATTCCCATCCCTCGTTTTCAGTAACCGAAGATCGCACTTTAAATCTTCGAGAGACCGGCTCCCAAATCGTTATACAAACCATCGAGAACGCTCTGCGACAGGGCGGGCTTGCGTTGTTGGGCGGAGGTTTCCAACTCGACTCGTCATTGAGTTACCATTCCGGAGACAACGAAGGAATCGAAGGTGACTTGGATATTGTAGTGCCGTTGTTGAATTTAGGCAGACATGTATTGTTCGTTCAACCGGGTGCCGTGTTCTGGACGGGACTTGAAGAGGAAGAACGCATTGACGGTAACATCGGTCTTGTCTATCGCGCCGAACTGACCAGGGGTCTCGTTGCCGGCGCTTCGGTCTTCTACGACCATGATTTCCAGATCGGTCACTCCCGTGCCGGCGGCGGCATTGACTTGCAGAGCGGTTTCTTTCGGCTTGGGGCTAACTACTATCATCCCCTTAGCGAAGTTGAAGATGGCAGGGAAGGCTTTGTAGAAGAGGCGTTGCGTGGAGGAGATTTGCAGTTCGCCTTTGAAAGGGATGTAGTGCGTTTGGGAAGCACTATCGGCTATTGGGAATATGACGGCGGAGAAGATGTCGAAGATGAATGGAAAACATCCTTTGGACTGGATTTCGGCGTTCGAATCCTGCCAGGAGTCTTTGCGGAAGCCAATTGGGAAAGGCACAAGGACGACGTTGTGCTTGATGAACGTATTTTTGCAGGATTGGCTTTTAAGTTTTCTTTACCCAACTTTGAGGGGGCGAGCTATGGAGACGGATCAATGTCGGCAAACTTGTATAAAATTGTCGATAGGGAGAAGCGGATTCTTTATGAGGAGCGTGTGGCAGGTCCAAGAGTTTCGATAGTTCGCACTGGAAGTGAAATTGTTGAGGAGGGCGGTACGATAGCTGTGGACGTCCGGTTGAGCGAAATATTGGCAGAGGATGTAACCATTAATCTCGTTGGAAGCGGGTCGGCAACTTATGGAGCAAATGGCGACTGGGTGGTGGATAACGGCAGCGGCGATTGCGACTCTGTCGAGGGAACCGATTGCCAGGTAGTCATAGCCGCCGGACAACTCAGCCCCAGCGGTGACGTAGAGATTACTATCAATGATGACGGGCGCACCAACGAACTTGACGAAAACATAATTCTTTCTATGGTAATTGCTTCTACAGGTGACAGGAATTTGACAGCTCTTGGTTCTGTGGCTCTTACGATTCCTGCGGATCCGCCACTACCAACTGTTTCATTGAGTGCTGATACCAATTCTGTCACGGAAGGAAATAC
>JAPOUT010000090.1 GCA_026708545.1 Hyphomicrobiales bacterium | reverse complement strand
CAGCAAAAATATCTCACCACCTGTAAAAAAGACAGTGATGCGCTTGCGCCCTTTTGCGTTGCTGTTGCCGACATGGAAGCTCGGGATGCCGGCTCCGCCATCCGTCGCGGCAATGAAAGAGTCCTCCGTGCCCGTCTTGCCGATGCTGATTTCTTCTACAAAAGGGACGTGGAAAAATGGAAGCGCGAGGATGCACATGAAGAGCTTTTGGAAGATCTCCAAGGCGTTACTTTTTACGGCACGATTTCCATAAAGAGCAAGGTCCGTGATATGGAGCAGATGGCGTTGGGGCTGCGTGACAATTTTTCTTCCTTTGCCAAGCAGAAGGATGCTGAAAAATTGATTTTACAAGCCGTACGATTTGCCAAACTTGATTTATCGAGTGAGATGGTTCGAGAGTTTCCCAAACTGCAAGGTGTTATGGGAGGGGAATACACGCGGCATGTTGGAGTCTCCGAAGCAGTCGGCATTGCCGTCAAGGAGCAGTATCAGCCGCAAGGTTTTGAAGATTCCATTCCGGAAACGGAATTAGGGCGGTGCATTTCCCTGTCCGACAAATTGGTAACCGCGGAAATTCTCTGGCAGCATGAAAGCGCGCATCCGAGCGGGGCGGGGGACCCTCATGGATTGCGACGTGCGGCACTGGGTATAATCCGAATTCTGCTCGAAGCGGAGGTCGCATTTTCAATGGAAAATTACACGCAGGGTTTGGGCAATGTGGATTTGGCCAAATCTCTATTTCAATTTTTCATTGAGCGTTTGAAAGTTTATCTGCGTCAGCGCAAAAACCTGCGCCCCGATATTGTTGATGCGGTGTTGTTTCACTCCGACGATTTGCTGGAGATCTACCGCCGCGCGGAAGCTCTCGCGTCTTACTTTCCCGACACGCAGGAGGGCCGGGCGGTGCTGAAGGGATACAAGCGCGCCGCCAATATACTGCGCGATGAGGGTGTTGCTTCCGATGCGCCCCCGCCGGACGAAAGTCTTCTCCGGGAGCAGCCCGAAAAGAATCTTCACCGTGACATCACCGATGCAGACCGGGATATCACTGCCGCTATGGATTCCGAAGACTACAAGCGCGCCGTGGAGGTTTGCGCTCGCTTGCGCGTTCCTATTGATGATTTTTTTGATCAGGTTCGCGTAAATGCAGAGGATGCGGACTTGCGTGATAACCGCCTTCGACTCCTTCGCCAAACTTGTCGCACATTGAACAGGGTGGCGGATTTTTCCAGGATTAGTGATAAATAGTTCCCATGGACGGTAAGTGGATATGCGAGTTTGGTGCGGGTATGGATGCTCCTCCCGTCGAAGCCGATGCCGCCCTGCTGGGGGCAAAGGGAGACTCGTTGGTGCAGATGAGCGGGTTGGGCCTGCCGATTCCTCCGGGTTTTATCATCGCGGCCGGAGCGAGTCTTGCGTATTGCGATACGGGGAAGCACTCCCCGGGCTTGGAGGAGCAGGTTGGAAAGGCTTGGGAACGTCTTGAATCTAATTTGCGAGGTCTCGGTCGTCCGTCCTTGGTATCGGTCCGTTGCGGTTCCGGTGATTTGATTCCGGGCTTGATGGATTCGGTTTTGAATCTTGGCATCAATGACGAAAATGTTGAGAACCTCGCCCGGATGAGCGATTCGCAGGATTTTGCGTTTGACGCGTATCGCCGTTTTGTTGAGATGTATGGGGATGCGGTGTTGGGGGTTGATCGTCGCCATTTCGAAGAGATATTGGAGTCGTATAAAGCGCGTCACGATCTTGAGCTCGATACGGACTTGCGTGCTCGTGACTGGAGTGCCCTTGTAAAAGAGTATCAGAAGATGATTCACAAGCGCACAGGTATGGATTTTCCGCGCACCCGGGAGGAACAGTTGTGGGGCGCGATAAGCGCCGCAATGCGTTCGTGCGGAAACGCCCGTGCGCGCGGATATTGCCGGGCGCAGGGGGTTGATTGTTCTACGGCCGTAATCATTCAAGCGATGGTGTTCGGCAACGTTGGTGAGGACAGCGCAACGGGCTTTTTTTCGAGTCGCGATGTTGTAAGCGGTGAGCGGCGCTTGCGCGGACAGTTTCTGCGCGATTCGCAAGGCGGTGACATAGCCGAGAACGCCCGCTCGCCGTTGCCGTTGTGCGCTGACGGGGATGTGTCGCTTGGCCGCTCCCTCGAGGAAACAATGCCGCAGGCTTTTGCCGGCTTGCAGAATGCGGCGGAGAAGCTTGAGCGCCATTATCGCGACATGGTTGAGGTTGCTTTTACGATAGAGCGCGGCGAAATTTGGCTTTTGGAGTCGTTGCGTGGTGATCGTTCGACTCGCGCCGCGGTTAAGATTGCGGTTGACATGGTCGAGGAGGGGCTGTCGACTCGTTCGGAGGCGGTATTGAAGATAGATCCTTCGTCGTTGCAACAGTTGCTGCATCCGATGCTGGATGCGGACGCCGAATATGAAGTGCTGGCGCACGGCCTGGCGGCATCTCCGGGGGCGGTGAGCGGTGCGATAGTGTTTAGTGCCGATGATGCCGAGGCGTTCGAGCGACAGGGGTATAAGGTGATATTTGTTCGGCGCGAGACATCGCCGGAGGATATACGCGGGATGCAGTCCTCGGCAGGAATAGTGACAACTCGCGGAGGGATAACGAGCCATGCGGCGGTGATAGCACGCGGCATGGGGCGTCCGTGTGTGTGCGGTGCAAGGGCGCTGCGTATAGACGAGAAGGGCGAGGCTTTGTATGTGGGTTCGCGCAAGTTGGAGCGCGGTGCAACGATTACGATTGACGGCAGTTCGGGCGAAGTCATTCTGGGCAAGGTTGCGCGGATTCAGCCGGAGTTTTCCGGTGAGTTGAAGCGTTTGATGAATTGGGCCGACGGTTATCGCCGGATGGGTGTTCGTGCGAACGCGGACACGCTGACGGATGCGAGACTGGCTCTTGAGTTTGGCGCCGAGGGGATAGGCCTGTGTCGCACGGAACACATGTTTCTTGATGAGGAGCGCATCCTTGCAGTTTGGCAAATGATATTGACGCGGTCGGCACAGGCGCGCCAGGAAGTTCTCGAGAAACTCCTGCCGATGCAACGCGAGGATTTGACTGGGTTGTTTGAACTGATGGCGGGTTTGCCGGTGACGGTTCGCTTGCTTGATCCTCCCTTGCACGAGTTTCTGCCGCGTCGAGATGAGGAGCAGAAACGCATGGCGGACGCATCGGGCGTGAATCTGGATAATGTGCGCAGGCGTATTGCGGAGTTGCGCGAGTCGAATCCAATGCTGGGACATCGGGGCTGCCGCTTGGGAATCACATATCCCGAAATCTACGAAATGCAGGCGCGCGCAATATTCGAGGCCGCCGCGCAAGCATCGAAGAAAACCGGTTCTCCGGTTGAGATGGAGATAATGATTCCGCTTGTTGCGTTGAAGCGCGAGTTGGAGGTTTTGAAGGAGCGCATTAATGGCGTTGCCGAGGAAGTGCGTGCGGAGACGGGGCTTTCTTTGCAGTATAAAGTCGGCGCGATGATTGAGTTGCCCCGCGCGGCGCTGCGCGCTTCCGAGATTGCCGGCCTCGCCGATTTCTTTTCGTTCGGTACAAACGACTTGACGCAAACGGTTTTTGGAATCAGTCGTGACGATGCCCTTGGTTTTCTCGGAGCTTATTCGCGCGAGGGCATTCTTGAGCAGGACCCGTTCGTTTCGATTGACCAAAAAGGCGTCGGCGAGTTGATACGTCTTGCGGTTGAGCGTGGACGCGAGGAACGTAGTGACATCATCCTTGGCATCTGCGGCGAGCATGGTGGCGATCCGGCATCAATAGAGTTCTGTGAGAGTCTCGGGCTTGAATATGTCTCTTGTTCCCCCTACCGCGCACCGATTGCGAGGCTTGCCGCGGCGCAAGCAAAGCTTCGTGCCGCCGACAATTAAGCGGGTCTGAATATGGAGGGAGCATTTTGGGGGCTGGGTGCGGCGTTCGGCTTCGGCGTTGGGGACTTCATCGCACGCTTTACTTCGCGCCGGATGGGCGCGGAATTGTCACTGCTGGTTGTAATTTTTTTAGGCTTTGCCGGTTTTAGTGCTTGGCTGTTTTGGCCCTCGGCAAGCCTGTTGCAGGAGGACAATTTTCGCGACTTTCTGACCGGTACCGGTTTGCCGCTTGCAATTGCATCGGGTGCAACCAATGTCTTCGGCTTGCTTGCCTTGTATAAAGCTCTTGCACGCGGGCCGGTGTCCTTGGCGGCTCCGATTGTTTCCGCTTATCCCGCCGTCGTCCTGTTATACCTGTTGCCGTTCGGATTTGTGCCCGGTGCGATACACTTGTTCGGCATTGTTGCTACGCTTGTCGGCGTTGCGGTGCTCTCTCGCCTTGCACAACCGCAAAAACAAGGGCAGGAGGGAACTTCTCGGGAGTCACCCGTTCCCACCATTCGAATCTCCCTTGTTGCGATGTGTTTGATTGCGCTGGGTGTGCTGCTTTCACAGGAGGTTGCCTTGCTACACGGGCCGGTTCTCTCGACGTGGGCGATGCGCGGATTTGGGTTTCTGTTCATCCTTGCATGCGTCTTGTTCTTCCACCGTGACGATATTGGAAGCGGCAGCCTCGCCCCCCGGGGCATTCGAATCGCCTTGATTGTGCAGGCCGCCCTTGAGGCCGGAGGCAGTCTGTGTTTGCTGTTGTCGAGCGAGGGAGACGGGCGCCCCCTGGCTGCCGTTTTTGCTTCCACTTTTGCGGTTGTGGTCGTGCTGCTCGGCTGGATTGTTCTGCGGGAGCGAATCACCTTCGCACAGTGGATATCGATGGCGGTGATACTGCTCGGTGTGGTGATTCTTTCGGCGGCAAAACCCCTATAATTGCCGGAAAACCGCCGTATTTTTATTACATAAGAATTCTGTGAAATATCCGAATCTGTTGCTATCGGAGTTCTCTCGGGCTATGATTTCAGCGTTCTGTGATCTATTCGATTTTTCGGAAATGGGGCCAAATGGACACTAAGAAAATCTTCCGCACTCCTGTTGATGTCGGTGCTCTCGTCGTGGCTATCGTGATTGTCGGGGCGGTGTTGTTTGCACTGGTGTGGCGGGAAGGAGGCGAACCGTCGGCGGCTTGGGTGCCCGTTGATACTTACGAGCAAACGGATGCGGAACAAGCCGCTCTGCCGCCTCGCCAGCCTTTCCAGAATGCTTCCGAAGAGGACCAGAAATGCTTGGCCTTAGCCATCTATTTTGAGGCTCGTGGCGAGTCGATAGACGGACAGCAGGCGGTTGGGGATGTAATTTTGAATCGTGTTCGCAGCAAATCGTATCCGGACAGTGTCTGCGACGTGGTTTGGCAGGGGGCCAAACGATACGGCAGGCCTGACCGGCTGTTCAGGTGCCAGTTTTCGTTCGCGTGCGACGGGCGCCCGGAGACCACACCCAACGAAGCTGCGTGGGAGCAGGCCATGGATATTGCGTCGAAAATGCTGCACAAGGGCATGAGGAGCTCATTGCATGATAATGTACTGTATTATCATGCGGAATATGTCTCGCCGGCTTGGGCCCAGGCGATGCTCCAGGTTGCTCAAATCGGCAAGCACGTCTTTTACACTGACGAGCGTCGCCGTCCCAAGAAAGCAACCCCCGGTTAAAGAAATCGTTGCAATCAAGCGCGTTTAAGCGCATCTTTCCGGGTGTTATGCATTCCTTTCGAAGCCATAGTTGCAATGAACTCACTCTCAAGAACGACGGTGAGCAGGTTCGCCTGTCCGGATGGTTGCACCGCAAGCGCGACCACGGCGGTCTGTTGTTTTTGGACTTGCGCGACCACTACGGTATAACCCAATGCGTCCTTGAGCCCGAAGACGAGTGCTTTGAGCTTGCCGGTGGCATACCGCCCGAGTCGGTTGTGCGTGTGAACGGCAAGGTGGTAAAGCGTGATGCAGAGACCGTCAACAAGGATATTCCCACCGGCGAGGTGGAGGTGCGCGTCGAGAGTCTCGATATATTGTCGCGTGCCGAAACTCTGCCGCTGCCCGTGTTTGGCGAGCCGCCTTTCCCGGAAGATATTCGTCTGCAGTACCGTTTTCTCGATCTTCGTCGCGCGTCCATGCACCGCAACATTGTGCTACGCTCGAAAATCGTCTCTTCGATAAGGGAGAGAATGACGCGCGCGGGGTTTCTCGAATATCAAACACCGATACTTACGGCATCCTCTCCGGAAGGCGCGCGCGATTTCCTCGTTCCGTCAAGACTGCATCCGGGAAAGTTCTATGCACTCCCCCAGGCGCCGCAACAATTTAAACAACTCACCATGATTGCCGGCTTTGACAGATACTTTCAAATCGCGCCCTGCTTTCGTGACGAGGACGCCCGCGCCGACAGGTCTCCGGGCGAGTTCTATCAGCTCGATATTGAAATGAGTTTTGTTGAACAGCAAGACGTCTTCGATGCTCTTGAGCCCGTACTGCTCGGACTGTTCGAGGAGTTTGCCGACGGACGGGAAGTCCGCAAAACGTTTCCGAAGATTCCCTACCGTGAAGCTT
>JAPOUT010000115.1 GCA_026708545.1 Hyphomicrobiales bacterium | reverse complement strand
CTGCAGACCAACCCAAAGGACACCCCGGCATTTCCAGCGATTTGCCGGGGTGTTTTTTTTTGAAGCTTATCTACCAAAGCATCCAAAACTTCGGAATGTGCTTATATCGGAACCTTGTTATCTGCCGACTGTTTCCAAGCGGGCATTTAGTTCTTCAAACAATGCCTCCGCACGGTGTATCACTTCTCCCGGCATGTTTTCCGGTTTGGTTACGGACCAGGTGACCACCAGACGCCGCGCGATCTCCGATTTCCAGCCGTCAAAAAGATCGGCACGATACCTCGTTGCAATGTCTTCAATTTGGTCCAACAATGCGCCTTCCGCCAAGTCTTCCGCGTTGAGTTGCAGTTTGTTTCCAAAAACGGTTTCAGCCACCGGAAGCAATGCGGATTCTCCAATGATGTCTTCTATTCCGCATCCTTCGGTTTGCAAGACATCGCCCAACATCAAAACCGCCCTCTCATGTCCGGCATAAAGTTCGCTCATCAGCGCGTCGGCACGCGCACGGCCTTCCTCGTCTCCGTCCAGCAACACGACGGGGCGCAATCCCTGCCCGAGAAACAGTGAAGCGATATGTCCCACCATTCTTGCTCCGCCGCACGGCGTGATGTGCACATCGTCCGACAATCCGGTGCGGCCCAGGGCGAGACAGTGCATGTTCAAGACGTGGAGATAGAGGTAATCCGATATCCCCTCCACGAGCACGTTCTTCTTGTGCCGGAAAAGTCCCCTAACCATCGCGTAGCCCGCGGCCGCCTGCAGCGGGAAAATTGTTTCACGGTCTTCCGGCCACGTATCCGAACTGACATGCGAATGGCCGGACTCGCCTTCCGTCACAGGGCGCACATGGTGAATCTTTTCACTGTTAATCAAAAACGGGGAATGGGTCGTGTAGGCCAAAGGATTATTGGCGGATAATTCTTCAAAAAATTCCAGCAATTCCTGTTGTGCGGTCGGATGCAGGTGCAAACCCGGCTCGTCAAGCAGCAGCATGGCATCCTTGTGCCCCTCGTCCGATTCGACGAGAAACACCAGATAGAACGAGAAAAACCACTGGAAGCCCTTGCTTCGGCTTTCCAATTCAATATCGACATCCGTGTGGCGGTTGTCCGACACCCAGACACGGAAGTGGTCGCCGTCGGCCTGGTAGCGGATTTTGTGCTGTCTTTGGCCGAACCAATCGTTGAACTTGCTCGAGATGTCAACGCTTGCGGAATTAAGTTTCACGTTGCGAAGCGCCTTGCGTTTTTGATCGCTCTGAATGATTTCATCCGTTACCTGGCGCCCTTCCACGATGGCCTGCTGGGCTTCCTCGCGTCCAAGGGCGGCAATTTCCGAAGCCTGAAGCCGCACATGCTTGAATATGGAATTAATGGTGCGAACCCGCGGGTCGTTCGGCATCTTCTTGAGGTCCTCGATGAAGCGGGGCAAATACACCGTGCTGTCAAGAATCCCGTAATTTTCGAAGTAGATGAACACCGGAAGAACCGATTCGACGGTTTCATCGATTTGCCGCAGCAACGGCTCGGTCTGCGCGCGGCGAAGCAGGGAACTGATTCTCTCCAGCAACTCCTCGACCAGGCTGGCAGACAGCGGATTCGAGTGTGCGTTGACTTCCTGCCGCAACCGGCCGAGGAACTCCACCCCTTGCTCGCTGCGCAGATCCTGTATGGGCAACACGGCCTCTTTCTTTTCGTCCGCCCAATTCACGAGCTTGCCGCGCAGGGCATCCGTTGTTTGTTCTTGTTCCAAGCCGGGAGACTGAATCCGGCGCGCGCCCCTGGCAAACACATCCAGCGAGGTGATCAATTCGACCGGACCGATCGAATCATCGGCAATTTCGATGTCGTATTCGACATCGTAATGCCCGTCGTAATAACGGGTAAACGTCGCGGTGTTCGGGACGGGATTGCCGCGAAGTTTGTCTTTCAAATCGTCTCGCAAAGAATCGGACAACTCGAATTCCACCGTGCAGACAGGCCAATCCGCGCCGTTCTCGTACTCCGCCGAGAAGCGGTCACGCGGAAATTCCGTTTGCGCATCGTAACGCTCCTCGGTTGCCGAACGAAATTTATGCAGAGCCTTGAGCAACGTGGTCTTCCCCGCTTCATTGCGCCCGACGAAAGCCGTCACGCGCTCGAGCGGTATCCAGCCGCTGTCATTGATGTTGCGGTAATTTGTTACTCTGAACCGCTTTGGAATAAGATTAATGGGCGTCCCTTTCGATTTCTGGTGATAATGGATGTCCGGCGAACCGCCTCAACGCGTCCGGCAACCATCGTTTTTTGAAAAGGCCGCCATCAGGCGCGCAACCCGCCACTCTGTTCTCCCCCCTGTAATTCTTGTTCGCTCCCCGATAATTCGTCGTAAGTCCGTTTAATCCCGTCGCATCGATCCCGACCGCAACGGATTAAATCGAGAATGCCAATGCCATCGCCGCTCTCCGCGAAACAGCCGCCGACGAACGAGCGCTCACGCCCTGCATCCGTCGCCCGGCGAAAAGCCGCCGTCCCCCGGATTATCGCCTGCCGGTCCTCAAAAAGGCGCGGAAAATCACGCCTGATTGTACCGATTCGCGCGCAACGGTCAAATTGCCATCCTTGCCGCTTTTAACACATTACAAGGGTGTGCCGCAACACCATTTAATGCGCCTCTTCCCAGTTGCGCGCCGCCTTCGCACTGACCTCCAGGTCAACATCCATCTTAAGTGCAGGCTCCGGCGCACGCGCCATCACTTCGCTCACCAGCGAGCAAGTGGCTTTCGCCTCGGATTTGGGAACTTCGAAAATCAGCTCGTCATGCACCTGCAGCAACATTCGCCCCGACAAACCCTCGTCTTGCAACGCTTTCGGCAGGCGTATCATCGCCCGGCGAATGATATCCGCGGCCGAACCCTGTATCGGCGCATTGATCGCGGCACGCTCCAAAAACGCGCGCTGGGCCGGATTCTTCGTATTAATCTCGGGATAATGCGCGCGCCGTCCAAACAGCGTTTCCACATAACCACGCTCGCGGCACAACTCCTTCGTCGACTCCATGTAATCACGAATGCCCGGGAACTTTTTAAAATACGCATTGATGTATTCGCCCGCCTCGGTGCGCGAAATGCCCAGCTGGTTTGCCAGGCCGTGCGCGGAAATCCCGTAAATGATCCCGAAATTAATCGCCTTCGCCCGATAACGCGTCTCCGGATCCATCTTCTTGAGGGGAACGCCGAACATCTCGCTTGCGGTCATGGCGTGAATATCAAGACCCTCGGCAAAGGCGCGCTGCAAACTCTCGATGCCTGCCATGTGCGCAAGCACGCGCAACTCTATCTGCGAGTAATCCGCGCTCACCAGCAACTGCCCGGGCGCGGCGATGAAGGCCGCGCGAAAACGGCGGCCCTCCTTTGTGCGAACCGGAATGTTTTGCAGGTTCGGGTCGCTCGACGACAGCCGGCCCGTGCTCGTCGATGCCAGCGAATAGCATGTGTGCACGCGCCCGGTTTTGTGATTGATGAACTTCGGCAGCGCATCCGCATAAGTGCTCTTCAACTTGGAATAATGCCGCCACTCCAGCACCAGGCGCGGAAACTCGTGTCCGTCGGCGGCAAGACGCTCGAGTTCGTCGGCGCCCGTCGCCCATGCGCCCGTCTTGGTCTTGCGTCCCTGCTCAAGTCCCATTTCCTTGAACATCAATTCTCCAAGCTGGCGCGGCGAGGCGATGTTGAAGTTGCGGCCGGCGAGCTTGAAAATATCCGACTCGATCCGCTCAATGTCCTTGGCGAAATCTTTCGAAATCTTGCCGAGCAATTTCTTGTCCACCATAATGCCGTGGTGCTCCATCTGCGCCAGCAGCGCGGGCATCGGACGCTCGAGCGTTTCATAGAGCGTGCACATATTCTCGCCCGGCAACCGGGGCTTCAGGTACATTGCCAGACGCAAAGTGACATCGGCATCCTCGGCGGCATAACGGCAGGCATCCTCCAGCGGGACTTTGTCGAAGGTCACCTGCTTGCGTCCGGTGCCGGCAACCTCCTTGAACGGAATCGGGCTGTGCTTAAGGTGGCGATCGGACAGGGCATCCATGCCATGACCCCCGCGACCCGCATCCAGCGCGTAGGACATCAACATGGTGTCATCCATCCCGGACAAACAAATGTCGTGATTGAGAAAAACAAGAAAATCAAACTTGATATTCTGCCCGACCTTGATAACGGACTCGTCTTCCAGCAAGGGTTTTAACAATTTCAAAGCGGTTTTGAGGGGAATCTGCTTTCCGATTTTTTCCGATGATTTTTGGGATTCGGTTTCTCCCAGGTCGAGCTCCATCTCGGCGTCGGCAACATGCTGCAACGGGATATAACAGGCTTTCCCCGGAGCCGTTGCCATGCTCACCCCGATCAAACGCGCGCTCATCGCATCAAGAGAATCGGTCTCCGTATCCACCGCAAAGACCCCGATCTCGCGAGCCTCGGCAATCCAGCGCTTCAAATCGGCAGCCTCGCGCACCAACTCGTAAGAATCCCGCGCCTTGACGAGACCTTCGTCCAAGCCCGGCGGAACCCATCCCGGCGAGCCGCTTCCGACATCCGCGCCTTTTGTTTCCGCATCCTGTTTTGCTTTTGCTTTCGGCGCTTTCTTCGGCACCGTGGTCTTCGTCGCCTCGATGGCGTTCGCGTCGATGTCCCAGGCCTGTGCAATCCGGCGGGTCAAAGTGCTGAACTCCATCTCCTTTAAAAACCCAATCAGTTGAACCGGATCCGGCGGCTCCAGCAACAATGCATCAACGGGAATATCCAACGGCGCCTCGCTGTTCAAAGTCGCCAAACGACGCGACAAGCGCGCCTGCTCCGCATACTCCAGCAAATTCTCCCGCCGCTTCGTCTGCTTAATCTCGCCGGCACGCTCGAGCAACGTATCCATGTCGCCATACTCCTGCAGCAATTGCGCCGCTGTTTTCACGCCAATTCCCGGAACACCGGGAATGTTGTCGGCCGAATCGCCCGCCAGTGACAGCAAATCCAACAGTTTTTCGGGGGTGACGCCGAACTTCTCAACGACCTCCTCGGTGCCGATGTGCCTTCCCCTCATCGCGTCATGCATCTTGATGCCGTCACCAACCAACTGCATCAAATCCTTGTCCGAAGACAGAATCGTCACATCCATGCCCTGCGCCCGGGCGCGATGTGCATAAGTCGCAATGATGTCATCCGCCTCGAAGTCTTCCATCTCCATCCCGACAACCCCGAACGCCTCGACCGCGCGACGCGTCAGGGCAAACTGCGGAACAAGATCTTCAGGCGTGGGCGGACGGTGCGCTTTGTATTCGGGATAGATGTCGTTACGAAAGCTTTTGCTTCCCGCATCGAACACGATTGCAAGATGCGCACCTTCTTCCGCGCGCGCCTCCTGCACCAGTTTGAACAACATCGAGCAAAAACCGGAAACCGCCCCGACCGGCATCTTGTCGCTCTTGCGCGTCAAGGGAGGCAATGCGTGATAGGCGCGGAAGATATAGCCGGAACCATCCACCAGGTAGAGATGCGACTTGCTTTTGCTCTTTGATTTCATAACTCGCCAACTCCGATTGCGATTGCCTAGAATCCTCTGCAATGCTACACACAACAGCATGGATATACTAACCCAAGATGACGCTTTCGCCATAGAAACCCGACAACTCTGCAAAACATACGCCTCCTCGGGCAAAAACCCTCCCAAGGAAGCCCTGCGCGATGTCAACCTCAAAGTCCCGCGCGGCTCCATTTTCGGGCTGCTCGGGCCGAACGGCGCGGGCAAGTCAACCTTCATCAACATCCTCGCCGGACTCACCACCAAAACCTCGGGACAAGCCCGAATCTGGGGATTCGATATCGACGTAAACCCGCGGCAGGCGGCCGTATCCATCGGGGTCGTCCCGCAGGAACTCAGCATTGACGCGTATTTCTCCCCCCTTGAAATCTTGGAACTCCAAGCAGGTCTCTATAACGTGCCGTCCTCGAAACGGCGCTCCATGGAAATTCTGCAAGCCATGGGCTTGGAGGACAGGGCACATGTCAACACGCGCTCGCTTTCGGGAGGCATGCGTCGGAGGCTTCTGGTGGCGAAGGCATTGGCGCATGATCCTCCGGTGATGATTTTGGACGAACCGACCGCGGGCGTTGACGTCGATCTGCGACGGCATCTCTGGGAGTATATGAAAAAGTTGCGCGAGCGAGGCGCAACCATCGTCCTGACCACGCACTACCTCGCCGAAGCCCAAGAACTCTGCGATGAAATCGCAATCATCGACAAAGGTGCGGTTATCGTGTGTGAACCGACACAGGACCTGTTGCACCGCATCGATCGCAAGACTCTCAAAGTCATTCCGGAAACACCCCTCAACCGTGTTCCCGAGACACTCAACGAAGAAGACGCCCATCTCGATGAAGACGGACGTTTGTGCGTCAGCTATCGTCGGGACGAAGAGTCGGTAGGCGCACTACTCGACAAAATACGACACGGAGGCATCAGCGTCCGCGATATCTCCGTTGACGAAGCCGACCTAGAGGAGGTCTTCCTCCGCCTCACCCGCGAAGAAGCACACGACTATCACGGAGCATAATGGCGGTCCCGACAGGATTCGAACCTGTGACCTCTAGCTTCGGAGGCTAGCGCTCTATCCG
>JAPOUT010000019.1 GCA_026708545.1 Hyphomicrobiales bacterium | reverse complement strand
GCGCCGTCAACCAAACGCTTCGAATGCTTCAAAGCGCGTTCCTGTTGCGCTCGTGCTCCGACAATGTTTATGCGTCCCGCGCGCGTCCGTGTCTGCTCTATCAAATCAAACGATGCTCCGCACCATGCGTGGATAAAATCTCCCTCGAGGATTATGCCAAACTTGTAAACGAGGCCGAAGACTTTTTGCACGGCCGTTCACGACAACTCCAGGAATCCCTCGTGCAACAAATGCAGCGGCAGTCCGAAACCCTGGACTATGAAGGCGCCGCACTCTCGCGCGACCGCCTTGCCGCGCTTACGCGTATACAATCGCGGCAGTGGATTCATCCGCGCCACGTCAACGAAGCGGATGTCTTTGCCGCCGTCAAAGACGCCGGACGCGTGTGCATTGAAGTCTTTTTCTTTCGAGCCGGACAAAACTGGGGCAACCGCGAATATTTTCCACGACACGGCGCTGAACAAGGCAGCGCCGAAGTTCTCGAGGCTTTTCTCGCGCAATTTTATGACGACCGCCCGCCGCCGAAACTCATCCTGCTCGACCAAGCCATTGCCGGACAAAAACTTCTGCAAGAAGCCCTGACGCAACACAGCGGCCACGGCGTTGAAGTCGCAACGCCGCAACGGGGGGAGAAACGTGAACTCGTCCTGCAGGTCCGGGAAAACGCGCAGGAAGCCCTCGGACGCTATCTTGTGCGCTATTCCAATCGAAATGCCTTGCTGGAAAAACTCGCCGAACGCTTCAGCCTTGCCGCGCCGCCGCGCCGCATCGAAGTTTTCGACAATTCCCACATCCAGGGCAGCAAGGCCGTCGGCGCGATGATTGTCGCGAACATCGAGGGTTTCAACAAAAAGGCATATAGAAAATTCTCCCTCGCAAACATCAAGGGTGATGACTTCGATATGATGCGCGAAATGCTGTCCCGGAGACTCCGGCGACTCGCCAAAACGGAAAAGTCCGACCGTCCCGATTTGCTTCTCATTGACGGCGGTGCCGGACAACTTGCCGTCGCCGAGGAAGTGCTTCGGTCGCTCGATATCAAAAACCTGGCGGTCGTCGCTATCGCCAAGGGAAAGGATAGAAACGCGGGACGCGAACAATTCTTTCTTCCCGGCCGGGCGCCCTTCCAGCTCGAACAGCAGGATCCTCTCTTGTACTATCTCCAGAGCCTCCGCGACGAAGCCCACCGTTTTGCCATCGGGTTTCATCGGGATAAGCGCTCCAGGGCAATTCGCGATTCCGCGCTTGACCGCATACCCGGCATCGGACTTACGCGAAAGCGCGCACTGCTCCTCCATTTCGGCTCCCAAAAAATGATAGAGGGTGCGTCAACCGAAGACCTTGAACGGGTTCCCGGAATCTCCGCCGCCCTCGCACAAACCATCTATTCGCATTTCCGGGAAAAACAATAAATCTGTTATAGTCACGCCATGCTCACATCATTACCTAACCTTGTCACTTATTTTCGAATCCTGCTGGTGCCCGTGTTGGTTGTCACCTTCTACTTCGAGGGTGACTGGGCGAGATGGTCGGCGTGCGCCATCTTCTCTGTTGCCGCTCTTACCGACTTGCTAGACGGATATCTCGCGCGCGTGCGAAAAGAACAATCCGAGCTCGGACGCATGCTCGATCCCATCGCCGACAAGATTCTCATTTCAACGGCATTGCTTTTGCTGGTCGGGCTGAAGGTTATCAACGGCATCTCTGTTGCGGCTGCGGTGATAATCCTGTGCCGCGAGGTGCTGGTTTCCGGTTTGCGCGAGCATCTCGCCGAGTTGCAGGTCAAACTTCCTGTCAGCGTGCTTGCCAAATGGAAAACGGTTGCACAGGTGGTTGCGGTGGGTTTTCTGTTGTCGTTGCCCGCGGGCGAGAAAGTCTTTCCGTGGGCGGCGGAACTCGGATTCATGCTGCTGTGGTGCGCGGCAATCCTCACCGTCTATACCGGGTACGACTACTTCCGCGCAATCGCGCGCCACGTAATCTAATGCGTGTGCTGTATTTCGCGGCCGTGCGACGAAGCATCGGGGTGGGGGAGGAGTTGCTCGATCTCCCCGAAAACATCAAAACTGCCGGAGACTTGCTGGCGTGGTTGCGCAACAAGGACGAGTTGCACGAGGCGGGATTGTCGGGACGGGTGTGCATTGCGGTCAACCAGGAACATGTCGACGAGAACATGCGTCTGGACGGCGTTGAGGAGGTTGCATTCTTCCCTCCGGTTACGGGGGGTTGAGATGATTCGGGTGCAGCGCGAACCTTTCGATGTCGGCGAGGCTTACGGACGTTTGATCTCGGGGTTGGAGGGCAAAGTCGGCGGTGTGGCTATGTTTGTCGGTCTGGTTCGGGATTTTTCGCAATCCAGCGAAGATGTTCGACGGATGACTTTGGAGCATTATCCCGGAATGGCGGAAAAAGAACTCGAGCGACTGGCAGAAGAAGCGTCACAAAGGTGGGAGTTGTTGGGACATGTTTTAATACATCGTTACGGCGTCTTGGAACCGGGCGACCCGATTGTGCTGGTGATGACGGCGGCGGCGCGGCGAAAAGCGGCATTGTCGGCGTGTTCTTTTTTGATTGAGTGGTTAAAAACAAAGGCGCCGTTTTGGAAACTGGAGGAGGATTCGCAGGGAGGCGAGCGTTGGGTGGAAGGGGAATGAGACGTTTCGCGCTTTAATATCCCCGTTCTACATACGCCAAAGGCCCGACTTCCTCGCCGCGCTCCAGTTTTACCAAATTGTCACGAATGGAAGACGCGACAAATACCGGATCTGTCGCGGCCGCACTGTGCGGGGTCACGACAACATCGTCGCGTTCCCAAAATCCGCTCCCGGCATTCAGCGGTTCTTCCTCGAATACATCCAAACTTGCACCTCCCAGCACCCCGCTCTTCAACGCGGTCAAAACATCCTCTTCGACCATATGTCCGCCTCTCCCCGGATTTATCAAGACGGGTCCGCGCATCGTGTCACCGCAACGGGCCAATTTCTCGAAGACCTCGGAAGACAAAATCCCGCGGGTCGAATCCGTTAACGGCAACAGGCAGACCAGTATCTCCGTTCTTTCCAAAAACGCATTCCACTCGTTCGCGCCGACAAAACATGCGATTCCGTTTTCCTCTTTGTGCGAACCCGACCACCCCGCAACCGAAAAACCAAAATCACGCAATACTCGCGCAACAGCCATTCCCAGCACCCCCAAACCCATAACCCCGACACGAACATCCCCGATTCGCTTCGTCTCCAACAGGTTCCACTCGCTTTTGCGCTGGAGTTTTCCGTATTCCCACATTCGACGGTGGTGATACATCACATGCAATAGTACGTATTCGCACATCTGCTCCGTCAAATTCGGATCGATAACCCTCACCACCGGAACATGCCGTGGAAAACTCCCGTCCCGAAACAAGTGGTCCACCCCCGCGCCCAGCGAAAACACCACCTTCAAATTAGGCAGGCCTGACAACATCCCCGAAGGAGGTTCCCACATTGCCGCATATTCAATCTCTTCGGCGTTTTCAAATTCGCCCGGCAGGTAAATCTTCTCGTTCGGCATTACGCGCCGAAAATGCCCGCGCCAGACATCCATGTCGTCAATACTTGAATACAATAATATTGCCATCGTCTGCTATTCCGCCAGTTCCAACTCGCGTTTCCGTTCCCGGTGCAATGGCGGCCGGTTAACCGCCGGTTTCAAAACCGTTACATAAAAACCTATCACCAATCCCTTCCTCAAACCATTAAACGGCAAGTCTTTGATCCTTTCTTTGTCCGGGCGCGGAAACTATTGCAGCCAGCTTTTCCAAACGCGCTCGTTTTCATGGAGCCAGGCGTCGGCGGCATCTTCGGGATCCAACCTGTTGACATCAACAAACGCGGCCATCTCCGCTATCTCCAGGTTGGTGAAGGACAGTTTTTCCAGGATGCGATAGGCGCCGGGCCATTTTTCCTCCATTCCCTCCCATGCGGCCTTCTTCAAGTAACCGTTCGGCGGGTTGCCGCAGTCGTGGGTTTTCTCCTTGTTCGGTCCCCAGGAAGGATCGTCCTTGCAACCTTTGCCATACTCGGGAAACTCTATGAATCTGCCGTCATGAATTGCTTCGATAAAGTTTGGCGTCCAGTTGAACAACACTATGGGAACACCGCCCCTTGATGCCGACTCCAATTCCGCCCACAACGCCGATGCGCTGTCGGCATTCACGACAATGAAGTCCATTCCCAAAGCGTCAACGCGTTCTTGGTCGTTTTGCAACCAATCGACCGGTCCGGCAAGAAAGCGTCCCTTCGGGCTTGTTTTGGGCGTGGAAAATTGCGGGGCGCAACGATTCAACGCCCGCCAGTCCGGCAAGCCCGGGCACAACTCTTCCACGTAGGCCGGATACCACCAGTCCTCGCGCGTGATAGCGTTGTGGTCGCCAACATCGATAATGCCGCCTTTCTCGAGCGCCGCGTTGAAAGACTGACCGAAGGTACCTTCCCAGACTTCGAGCTCGAGAGTCACATCGCCCAGGCGAATCGACTCATACACCTCCTGTGAATCCATCGGCGTGTATTCGACATTGTAACCGGCTTTCTCGAGCAATTTGCCGACAACATGGGACATTACTATTTGCGAGTTCCAATTGTGCGTCGGGATGATGATCGGGTCGTCCGACTCTTGCGCCGAAACCCCGGTTGCGCCGAACGTCGCCATTACAACGAGCACTACAAAAGTTTTCATAATTTTGAAAATCATCTTTGTGTCTTTCTTTCGGGTTGGTATGGATTCATATTGCGTCCCACTTCTTGCAGGTCTCGAGGTGATTTTCACGGTGCAACCAGTACCATACCGCGTTTGTTTCCGGACTCGACGCGCTCGTGGGCGCGGACAATTTCGGCAAGCGGGAAGATTTTATCAATGAGAGCGGGAATTCCTTTCCTTGCGAGGTGGTGCGTGATGCCGCGAATCGCCCGCGTACGAACGCCATCGGAAGCCTCGTAAACGAAAACGCTTTCGAGCGAGGTGTTCTTAAACATCAGCGGGTAAAAGGGGAGCGTTGGAGTAGGGGTTTTTTCGGAGCCGTAGGCGGCGATGGTTGCCGCGGGCGCGAGAATGTCGGGAGCGACGGCTAGAATATTGCCTAGTTCGGAAGTCACAATGCGCTCAACTCCTTTGCCGTTAGTGAATTCGGTGATGCGTTTGGTGAAGCGGTCGGGGCCGGCGTCCGCATGTTCGAGCAACAAATCGGCGCCCATTTGTTTGGCGGCATCGGCGGTGTCGGGGTTGGCAGCGGTCGCGATGACTTTGGCACCGGCATTTTTGGCGAATCCGATGGCGTAGTGTGCGACCGCGCCGTTGGCTCCGGTAATCAGGATGGTTTGTTCGCGCAGATGTTCGAGCAAGTCGAGCGCGGGATTGTGATTGATGTCGAGGGTGATATAGGCGGTCATCGCGGGAATGCCGAGACAGGCGCCGTCCTCGAAGGTAAGGTTGTCGGGCAAGGGTACGGCTTGGGATTCGGGGATGGCGATATATTCGGCGGCGGTGCCTAGAGGGCGGTTCCATTGCGCGTTCCACAGCCAGACGCGCTCGGAAAGGCGGCTTGGGTCAACACCCTTGCCGAGAGCTTCGATGATGCCGGCACCGTCGCTGTGGGGGACGATTTTTTCGAACTGCATTACACCGCGTGCACCCGAGCGTTTCTTCGCATCCGAAGGATTGACTCCGGAGGTATGAATCTTGACGAGGACTTCGCCTGGTTGCGGGGAGGGTTTTGGAAGCATTCCGACTTCGAGGGTTTCGGCTGCGCTTCCTGTTTGGGTATACCATGCGGCCTTCATTTGTTCGCTCATGGTGGCCATTTTACATGGGTTTGGGTGCTTCGCACCTTTAATTTAGGGGATTAGGGGAGCAGGTTTTTCTTGGCAAAGTTTAGATGCGCTCGGCTCTCTTTCCAGACAAAAGGATTTGAATCTTTCTTGTAAAAAACCATTAGCGTTTTTTTGTGTAGAACCACATCCGATGCGGCCGCTGGCATATAAGGGCGTCGAATTTGTTGTTCCTCCCGGATTTTCTTGTTTTTGCGGGCTTGCGGCGCCTTATTTTAGGGCCCGCAAATTTTCGGAAAAGACCAAAAAAACGGGCAAAATCGCGGGTTTTGCCACAAAATTCCCGCTTACAGAGCTTCCTTTCCTCGCTCTAACCGGTCAAAACCCCCCGTATAGCGAGAATTTTGCCGCCTTGCCTCCAAAAACCCCTTGATTCCCCATCACCCCTCGTCTATCGTTAAGGCGTTACCCAACTACCAAAGGAGGCAACAGATGAACAAAAACGATCTCGTTGCGGAAGTCGCACAGGAAACAGGTATATCGAAAATCGATGCAACCAAGGCTGTTGACCACATGCTCGTCCGTATCACTTCCGCTCTGCAATCGGGCGAAGAGGTCCGGCTCTCGGGATTCGGTAAATTCTTCGTCGCCAGGCGCAAGGCAACAAAGGTTCCGATGCGAGATGGCGGCATGCTTGACGTTCCTGCGTCTAACGTTCCGAAATTCAAGGCGTCCGAGAATCTCAAAAACGCTGTCAATAACTAGACGCGGAGCCACACCGCCGCGACGCTCACGCCAAACCAACAGGGTAAGCCAAGAGGGCGGTTAGCTCAGCTGGTTAGAGCGTTCGGTTTACACCCGAAAGGTCGGCAGTTCGAATCTGTCACCGC
>JAPOUT010000093.1 GCA_026708545.1 Hyphomicrobiales bacterium | reverse complement strand
GACCGCTGAAGTTGCAAACGGCTGTAAAGCGAAATAGGTTCATCCGGTAAATCCTCTCTTGTGTTGATAAAACGAAATTACGGGCCGATTCTATCGACACGCCCCAGGATAGTCAAGAGTTTTTAAACTCCAAAGCGGAATTACATGGCCTTATCACGCGTACAATTCCGTAAAATCTCGAAACAAGGATTTAAGATTTTTGGCGTAAAACGGGGAAAAATTCACCATTTTTAAGGGTTCTGCCGAAGCCTTCAGACATCCACAAAAACTTCGAATCCACCAAAAATCATTCTCTTGCCATCGAAGAGTTCGGGAATATCACCGCATCGAAACCCTCCTGACGCCCTGACTTTTTTCCACGCCTCGTCGCAGACTTCCTTTGACGGCCATGATATCCAGGAAAACACGACCCCTTCTCCCTCTTCGCGTTTTACCGCCAAAGGAAAAGAAGTCACCCGTCCCTCGGGAATATCTATGCCCCAGCATTCGACCATTCCCAGTGCGCCGTGTTCACGCAACTCCGCGCCGACTTTCTCGGAATGCTTCTGATACGCTTCGCGATTCTCAACCGGAACCGCAGCGACCAACCCTTGTACGTAAGCCATATTGTTCTTACCTCTCCTCAATTGCTCCAAACCAAATTTCAGACTATCCTCACATGCGGATGATACAGCAAAATGAACGCAATATCCAGTTATCAGAGGAACCCTCCGATGAGGTCGCAACGACCACATGCTACATGTGCGCGTGCCGGTGCGGCATCAAAGTGCATCTCAAAAACGGAAAACTTCGCTATATCGAAGGAAACGAAAATCACCCGGTCAATAAAGGAGTCATCTGTGCAAAAGGGTCGGCAGGCATCATGCAACAGAATTCCCCTGCCCGGCTTCGGAAACCCTTGTTGCGAGTCGGCGAACGTGGAAGCAAAAATTTCAAGGAAATCGAATGGAGCGAGGCCCTCGATATCGCAACGAAATGGCTGCAAGACGCGCGTGAAAGAAACCCGCGGCACCTCGCCTTCTTCACCGGACGCGACCAGAGCCAGTCGCTCACCGGCTGGTGGGCAATGCAGTACGGAACTCCCAACTATGCGGCACATGGAGGTTTCTGTTCGGTCAACATGGCGGCGGCGGGTTTGTATACTTTCGGCGGCTCTTTCTGGGAATTCGGTGAAACCGACTGGCCGCACACAAAATACTTTCTTCTGTTTGGAGTCGCGGAAGATCACGCTTCCAATCCCCTCAAAATACAACTCGGGCAATTAAAAAAACGCGGCGTTAAATTCGTTTCCGTCAATCCGGTTCGAACCGGATACTCCGCCATCGCGGACGAGTGGCTGGGTATTCGCCCGGGAACGGACGGGCTCTTCATCGGCGCGCTCATACACGAGCTCATCAAGGCCGGAAAAGTCGATTTCGACTATCTGCAACGTTACGCAAACGCCGCGTGGCTCGTCATTCAGGATGATGCATCCAAACAGGACGGGCTTTTCGCGCGCGATCCGTCCGGCAATATTCTAATTTACGATGAAACCACAAATGCGGCGGTTCCCGCCAATCAAGCGAACATCAAGCCGCGACTGCTCGGCGAGGTTAAACTTTCCAGCGGACAAACCGCAACACCCGTCTTTCATCTTCTTGCAAAACGATTTCTCGAACCCGAATACGCGCCCGAAAATGCCGCCGAGGTCACCGGCATTGACGCTGAAACCATCAAGCGCATCGCCGCCGAACTGGCGCACACGGCTTTCGAGCAGGAAGTGCGTCTCGACATTCCGTGGACCGACTCCAACGGCAATCATCATGCGCAAACCGTCGGACGCCCGGTCGGCATGCACGCCATGCGCGGAATCTCGGCACACTCGAACGGCTTCCATACATGCCGGATGATACACATTCTGCAAATCCTTCTCGGCAGCATTGATTGCCCCGGCGGATTCCGCTACAAGCCCCCCTACCCCAAGCACGCGCCGCCGCATCTAAAGCCCTGCCGGCAAGAAAGCTCCCCCTGCGAACCTCTGCCCGGGCCCCATCTCGGTTTTCCCGAGAGTCCCGACGACCTTTTAATCAATGCCGACGGCAGTCCCATGCGCATCGACAAAGCCTTCAGTTGGGAAGCGCCCCTCGCCGCACACGGACTTATGCACGCCGTCATCGCAAACGCCGCGCGGCACGACCCCTACCCCATCGACACACTCTTCCTCTACATGGCAAACATGGCATGGAACTCGTCCATGGATATCACCGCAACTCTCGAGCATCTCACCGCAAAAGACTCAAACGGCAAATACAAAATCCCCCATATCATCTACGTTGACGCGTTCGACTCCGAGACCGTCGCATATGCCGACCTCGTCCTGCCCGACACCACATACCTCGAACGGTGGGACTGCATCTCGATGCTTGACCGTCCCATCTCGGAGCCCGATGCCGCCGCCGATGCGATACGACGGCCGGTGCTTGATGCCGTCCGCTCCGGACGGGATGTACGCCCTTTCCAAGACGTCCTCATTGAACTCGGCGCGCGTCTCCAACTGCCCGGATTCGTCAAGAAGGACGGCACGCCCCGGTATCCCGGCGGCTATGCCGACTACATCGTCAACCACGAACGCGCGCCCGGCATCGGCCCCCTGTCCGGCTGGCGGGGAACCAACGGCGACGAGTTCGGCGTCGGTGACGCCAATCCGCGTCAACTCGACCGTTACATCGAAAACGATTGCTTCCATCTTTTTCCCCTGCCGCAATCGCAACGATACTATCGGCACGCCAATCGCGACTATCTGCAATGGGCGGCATACATGCGATACCGCGAAGATGCGTCGCCGACAATTTTCCAGCTCTATCTCGAGCCCGTGCAAAAATTTCGATTGGCGGCTTGCGGGAAACGCGAGCCTGTGCCGCCGGCGTCCGAGCGCGAACGAATCCGCCGCTACTTCGACCCCCTGCCGTTTTGGCATGCACCTTTGTCCTGGAGCGCGGAAGCCGGCGACTGCTTCCACGCAATCTCGCAGCGTCCCATGGCGATGTACCATTCGTGGGGGTCGCAAAACCCGTGGCTGCGGCAAATACATACGCGCAACTTTCTTTACATCCATACAAATAAAGCCGCCGCACTTGATCTCGAAGACGGCGACGTCGTCTATCTCTACAATATCGACCAAAAACAAACCCGCATCAAAGCCCGCATCCGCACCACCGGCGGAACCAATCCCGACACTCTGTGGACATGGAACGCCGTCGCCAAACGATCCGGCGCGTGGTCCCTCGCAAAAGACTCGCCCGAGGCGCGCAACGGATTCCTTCTCAACCATCTTATTGCGGAAACACTGTCGTCATCGGAATCCCGATACTCCAACAGCGACCCCGTCACCGGACAGGCGGCATGGTACGACCTGCGCGTCCGAATCGAGAAAGCGCCCGCGCACGAACAGCACGGCGACCTCCAGGAGCCACGGCTCGAAGACCTCGGAGAGGCCGACTTTCTGCCGCCGGCGCCGTCCAACCTGTGCTACGGCACAGACTTCACCGGAAAGCCATGACATCACTGCCCAAGCGAAGCAAGAACGCCAAAAAACTCGGACTCGTCATCGACCTCGACACGTGCGTCGGATGCCACGCCTGCGTGGTCAGTTGCAAAGAGTGGAACACGGGCGGCTATCCCGCGCCGCTCTCCGATGCGCAGCCGTACGGGCGGGAGCCGTCCGGTGCATTCCTCAACCGGGTGCACAGTTACGAGACCGCAAATGAAACGTCGCAACGAACCGTCTACTTCCCCAAATCCTGCCTCCATTGCGAAAACGCGCAATGCGTAACCGTCTGTCCGACGGGAGCGTCCTACAAGCGCGCCGAAGACGGAATCGTTTTGGTCGACGAAGATCTCTGCATTGGATGCGGGCTGTGCGCATGGGCGTGCCCCTACGGCGCGCGCGAGATGGACCCCGTTGTCGGCGTGATGAAAAAATGCACCCTCTGCATCGATAGAATCTACAACGAAAACATCCCGCCCGCCGAGCGCCGGCCTGCCTGCGTCAATGCCTGTCCGGCGGGAGCGAGGCATTTCGGAGACCTGGGAGACCCGGAGTCGTCCGCATCCAAACTTGCGGCGCAACGTCCCGCGCAAGAACCGCTCGGCGATCTCGATTACCGGCCGACCAACAAATATCTGGCGCCGCGAAAGCCTAAAAGCGTCACAAGCGCAAAACCGCTCGAACCCGTAAACCGGGACGGGGGCGGCGGCTTCATCGGCTGGGTGGATGCAATGCTTTCAAAACTTAATCCCCCGGCATGAATCCGGCATATTCCGTTCTCTTTTTCACTTGCCTCTCGGGCGCCGGATACGGGATGCTTGCCGTTCTGGGGGCCGGCGTTCTCTTTGATGCGCTGCCGGCGGATTTCGTTTTTGGCGTTGTCTCGATGGGGACGTGCCTCGGCCTCATCACCTCCGGACTGCTCTGCTCCACGCTGCATCTCCATCATCCCGAACGTGCATGGAGAGCCTTCTCGCAGTGGCGTTCGTCCTGGTTGTCGCGCGAGGGTGTCGCGGCCGTTGCAACTTTCATCCCCGCGGCCGTCCTGGCGCTCGGGTGGATCTTCCCCGCTGCCGTCAGCGCGACGTTTTGGAAACTCGGCGCGCTTGCATCCGTGCTCGGTGCGTTCGCAACCGTTTTATGCACCGCGATGATTTATGCGTCGCTCAAACCCGTCGGGCAGTGGCGAATCACCCTTGCGTCGATACCGCTTGTGCCTTTTACCTACTTCGGATTCGCCCTCGCGGGCGGGATGGTGTGGGCGCAATTGCTTCTTTCCGCGTTCGAAAAGCCGCACGCCCTTCACATGCCACCCCTGACTTGCGCCGCCCTCGCTCTCGCGTGGGCGGTGAAACTGCTCTACTGGAGACAAATCGACGCGCAAACAAACGTCCACGACCTTCTCGATGCAACCGGACTGAAAGAAAACTGGCAAAACATTCGCGCCTTCGACTCCCCCCACACCGAACAAAATTATCTGCAAAAAGAAATGGGATACCGGGTTGCACGAAAGCACCGGGACTTTCTGCGCCGGGCGGCGTGGAGAGGCGGAGGCGTCCTGCCGATTGTTTTATTGCTCGCCGGTGCGTGGGCCGGCGGGCTTGCCGCAAGCGTGTGCGCGTTGCTGGCGGCGGCGTTGTTCATGCTCGGCACCCTTATCGAACGCTGGCTGTTCTTCGCGGAAGCGGTACACACATCAAGTCTCTACTACGACGACAAGAAATAGAGGGGCGGGCTTTTCGATAATTTTGAGGTTTTGCCGGCTTTGTGATACGACTCCCCGAAGAAAGGAATCCTTGTGTCTGAAACCCTGCATCTTCCCGTTTGCGACAGGAGCGGCAACGTCGGCGCTCCCGTTTGCGTTATGAAACCTGCCTCCCAAGCCGCAGCACGCATCCCGCGCCTTGGGGGCACGGGAGACCATGACGGACCGGCGCACATCCGCCCGATCGAATATTTTCCGGAAAAAGCCTTTGACCCGGCCGCGGGGAACGATTATGCCGAACGCCGCTGACGACATGTTCGGACTTTCGGGGCATACGGCCTGCGTAACGGGCGCGAGTTCGGGACTTGGACGTTATGCCGCAACCGTGCTCGCCGAGGCGGGGGCAAGGGTTGTGGGCGTCGCCCGGCGAGAAGAGAATCTCAAGGAATGGCAGGCCTCGTCGGGCGACGGGACGGGATATGTTTGCCATGACCTGATGGACAAAAACGGCCTGGGAGAACTGGCCGAGCGGGTGGGTGCAATTTTCGGGCCGCCCGATATTGTCGTCCACGCGGCCGCGATGCACCCGCGACGGGCCGCCGACGAAATAACGCCGCAGGAGTGGGAAAATACAATTTGGCTTAACCTCAGCGTTCCGTTCTTGCTCAGTCAACTGTTCGTGCCCGCAATGAAGGCAGCGGGATGGGGCAGACTGGTAATGTTTGCCTCGCTTCAAACCACTCGCGCCTTTCATGCCGGGATTGCCTACGGCGCATCCAAAGGCGGCATCGGCCAACTGACGCGCGCGATGGCCGAAGCCTGGTCCGCAAGCGGCATTACCGCCAACGCCATCGGCCCGGGATTCTTTCCCACGGAATTAACCACGCAGGTGTTCGGTGACGATGACTGGAGGGAGCGCAACGCCCGCCAGACCTGCATCGGCCGAAACGGCGAGGAAGAGGATTTGAAGGGCCCGTTGCTGTTTTTGTGTTCCGATGCCTCCTCTTACGTTACCGGCCAAGTGCTGATGGTGGACGGAGGGTTCACCGCCAAATGAAGTCCCTTTTAAGCCGTCCGGCTTTTGGAAGGACAGCGCGCCCGTGACGAATCGGACTAAAAAAACGCCCCGGCAAATCGTTGGAAATGCCGGGGCGCCTTTGGATTGGTCTGCAGACGGATGCCATGGGTCCGTACATCCGCCGGGAGCTCAAGCTTTTTTGCGGCGAAACCGGGCAGTTAGAAGAATTTCAGGGGATTTTCGGTGATATTTGGGGGATTTTGGGAGATATAAAAAACCGCGGAAAGCGGCGGTTTTTTCGAATCGGGCGGGATTTTGAGGGGATATGAGCCGATATTGACTCAAAAGCCGATTCGCAAAAGTCGTTTGCAACTTCCCGGATTATTCCCCCAAAAAAATAAGTTTCGGATGGAGGTGCGACCTGATGGCAACATCACAGGCCAACCCAAAGGGTGCCACGGCACTTCAACGATGCCGGAGCGTTTTTTGCACACCTAATCGAACGGGTGCAGACATCAACTGATTGATTTTAGCGGGAAAAACAAGCGGGTGCCTCCCTGCAT
>JAPOUT010000118.1 GCA_026708545.1 Hyphomicrobiales bacterium | reverse complement strand
GACGGTAAGGGATATTTCCGGCCCCTCCGCCCGTTGAACCGGATACGCAAAAAAACACCCCGGCAAATCGCGAGAAATGCCGGGGTGCCTTTGGGTTGGTCTGCAGACGATGACCATCAGGCCCCGGTTCCGACGCGATCTCAAGCTTTTTTCCGGGAAAACCGGGAACTTACATGGTTTTGAGGGGATTTTCGGCGATATGCGCGGGGTTTCAGGAGATTTAAAAAACCGCGGAAAGCGGCGGTTTTTTTCGAATCGGGCGGAAATTCGGGAGGAAAAGGCCGGAGTCCTCGAATCTCACCGATTTGCAAACCGGCCGAAACACCCGCCCGGCCCTAATCACTCAAAAAAACGGTCGTGTGCCGATTGAATAATGTTCACAAGAGTTGTTTTGACGCGCTCACCTCAAAGAGGTTCCCCTCCGGATCTCGGCAGTAAAAAACAGACTGTCCTCGCCGCATCCGCTTGGTCGGACGCACCAAACATCCAGCCTGCTGGGCGCGCGCAAAGGTCGCGTCCAAGTCTTCGACGTAAATCTCGATGCGATGACGATCCGTCTCACTATTGGACTTGATGGCCTTTCCCGAAAAACCCGTTGCGTGCCGGGCATCTACAAGCGACAACATGCCGTAGGATGCGAACTTCGGATGCTTCTTCGTTGGTTTCATACCGAACATGGACTCGTAGAATTGAACCATCGCATCGAGGTCGGCAACACTCAGTTTGATACCACCAATCCGCGTCTCGTGCGGAGCGGCTAATAATGCGGCCTCGCGAACTGTCCCGGGCTTCCTTGGCTTCTCTTCCTTTGGTCTGCGCCCGAGTTTTGTAACATAGATCGTCTGGCCGTCGTCGGTTCGGATATGCCAGACTTGTGCCAGCGTGGTTTTCGACAACGGCTTCGGTGACATCATGTCAATGACTTCACTCTTGCGGACGCCATCAAGATCAAGCTTGCCCCGATATCCTTGAACAAGGTTGTCGGTCAACGAATCGACGTCCTTCTTGCCAATCGTTCGGAGTTCCCGGGGACGCTCCCGGGTTGCCCCCGGCCCGCGCGCAACGGCGTTTGCCACCGTTCGGATATACTCACAATCCTGCACTAATAACCAGTCGGCTGGCATCCAGTCGCTGCCCGCCAGCGCGCCCGACAGACCTCCTGTCATCGCCGCGATGGTGTCTGTGTCGGCGCCGTGTGCGAAGGCAGCCTTCAACACAGCCTGCACGGGCTGCGCCGCGTACCGGGCACAGAGATAGACGGAAGCCGCCGTACTGATGGTTCCTGCCCCCTTGTCTTTCCCGAAACACCCGATTTCCCGTAGAACTTCGTCGTCGTTCCCTATTGCCCCAGCGGCCAATCCTGTCCGCACATGTTCCAGAAGCCGTGTCATCTCGCTGACGACATTCGACCAAAGTGCTTCATAGCCACCCGGGGTTTGCCTATTTGCTGCATCGAGCCAGCCATTCTTCGGGGAGGCTTTCTTCGGCAGAGTCCCCCAAGTCTCCTGTTCTTCGAGCAACACCTCAACCAACTCGCCAAAACGAATGGTCCTATCGGTACGAAGAAGCCACCACGCAGCGAACGCATAGGCAGCCGCTCCGATGAGAGCCCGGGGATGTCCATGAGTGGCAACACCGTCCATGACCACATCGCGGATGAGCAAAGTCGGATCATCCGCTCCTGCGTAGAAGATGGCGTGCGGGAGAACCCTCATTGCAACGCCATTCCCGCCGGCATCGAAATAGCGCTTCACATCGCGACCTGCACCGCTCCACGGAGATATGCCTTTGAGCCAGCAGGCTATGGCGCGCTTCGTGGCACCGCCGCCTCCACGTTCGTACAAGGTCCAGAGTGGCAGTTCGGTTTTCGTCAGGACTGTCCACCAAGAATCGCCCGAAACAAGCCTTGCACGGGCTACGGCCAGAATGAGTTGCGTGTCATCGCTGTATTCTCCGCGCCGGACCGGTTCTTCATAGGGGTAATACTGACCACCCCCACGGCGCATCCAGGCCCGGAGTTCCGGTGATGGTTTGTTCGACTCGAGCTTGCCGATGAACTTCCCGGGAAACTCTTGAGGCCAACCCAGCGCGTCACCCGCAGCAAAGGCGACAAAAGAGCCTTCCGCCTTCACCCTTGAGCACCCTGCGGAACCGGGTGGCTGTATGTGTTTCTTGTCAACCATTGTTATCTCCCGGGTAGTGTTCCTCCTTCGTTGGCAAGCTCCCCAAACGCAACATGTCCCTAAGCCTGCATGCGTCGAAGAAATCCTTCACGGTCACGACTCGCGAAAATTGTTGTGTGAGCATCCGGAATCGCGCGACTTCCCGTTTCGCCTGTAACTCGCCTTACTCGGCAATGCCGAGAACATCCTCACGGACCACCTAATCGGGAACCAACACCTCGGCCTGTTCGTCGGCAGGCAGGCAATCAGGCAGCCAGCACGTCCCTCCGTTCCGCAACACTCTCTGTCATGCACGCCAACAATACGATGAGCGAACGTTCCTTGGAACGCAGCATGGCCTGATGCTACATGTTGTCCGCCTGGCGCGGCAGCACTGCGATGACAGAACCTCGTTCCATCCACCCAGAAGCAGCGTGGAGGAATAAACAGAATCACCCAGTCTCGAAAGATGTTATCTCCAGCTCGGGCATTAACGCGTCCCGGATGTCCGCGCAGAACCGGACATTGACTTTGCCTGCCCTGTCACCCGACAGGTCGCAGAGCTGTCTCCGGCTGGTGAACGGCATAAGGAGCAAGCAACTCGCCTCTCTCGATGGCGAGAACAACAACGCTCACGGCGTCGCAGACCGATTCAATCGGACAACCTTTTTGCAGAATGTAGAAAACAGCGCGCACGCCGCCGACGTTTTCGACTGCTCTTCTTCTTTCTAGAAATTGTATTTCAGCCCGACGCTCCCGCCGTAACCTTCGACTTCATCACCCTGTTGCGTCGAGGCATCCAATGTAAGCGCATAGTCGCCCCAAGAGTAAGCAGCACCGAGGCCGACGTCGAAAGCGATTTCTTTACGCTCGGATGGCACGTTGACGCCGTTGACCTGCGTGATGACTTCGCCGTCAATGGGCACGACGACACTGAGGCGTCCTTGCAGCGCGAAATTGCTCCAGTCACCCTGCGCGCTTATGCCCGCGCGCCCGAAGACGGTATTGCCGTCATAAAGGCGGACGTTCGTGCCCTCGGTTGAAACATAGTCGTTGTAATCGACTCCGCTCCACGAAATCTGCAGGGAGGGAACAAGACTGATGTCGTCAAATCCCACTTCCGCATCGCCCAGGCCCGGGAAAACATCATCGACAAAGTCGGCCCCGAGGATTTCATCAAGGGAAAGCGAGCCGTTTTCGAAGGCATATCCGATTTCAACGCTTGCGGCCAAAGAAGTCGCGTTCGGGTCTGCAGGCGTCTCTTCGCCATACTCGAAGTCACTTTCGAAATTGGCAAACCGAACATGCCCGTCAATGAAAGTGCTGTCGCGCTCCCATGTCGCACCGAGGGCCGCCGCAATCGCCTCGGTTTTCATCTCGACGCTGCCGACTTCGACCATGGCTTCGGTTTCGTCCTGCACATATTCCACGCTTGCATCGAAATTCACGTTGTTCGCCCACGGCTCCCTGAAAAGTTTGAGAAGCGGGGCGTGAACCCCGAATCGCACGCCATGGGTCTTGCTTTCGAAGGCAGACGCCTCGAAGGGCTCAACCTCCAAGGTGGAGGTGACAGGCTTTGCGTAAACGTTTGTGTTGTATTTGAGTTGCCGGTTCAGGAGTCTTTCATGCAGCATTCCGGACTGCGAAAGTTGCGTGAGCACGGCCACAAAAGTGTCGTGGACGGTTCCGCCTGCCGGGGCAAGCCCGGCGGCGAGCGTCCACTGCCGACCCTGGCCGTCTTCAACAGGGACGAGTCGAAAGGCGAAATCGCCGCTGAGGGCCCGTCCCGCCCTGAAATCCGCGTTCGCTGTTGCGGCCCGGATGAAATTCTCGATGGATATCAAGCCGTCCTCATCGTCTTCGGAGATTTCGGGAAATCCGTCAATGGCCCGGACATTGACGGTGACGGAACCGCCGCTGACTTCCGAGACGTCAACCCGCGCAACCTGCAGGGCCTGGTCGCCGCCGGAAAAGTCGACGTCAATATCGATTTCACCGCCGTTCGAGGCGAGTTCGCCGTTAAGGTCCAGGGAAGAGGAGGCGCCGGTAAGCGCAAGCCGTCCGGAGAGCGTGACATCGGTGCCCCACGTCCGGGCGGAATCTATCTCGAGGATTCCGGGTCCGTTGACGGAAACGCTTTCGCCGTTGAATTCCGAGGTGGCATCCCAAATAAGCCGACCGCCGTCAACGTCGATCCTGGCCGTACTGCTGAAGGGAGCATTTGCGCCGGGCGTTCCCATAACCGTCCAGGTTCCGCTTCCGGTTTTCTCAATAACATCGCCTCCTTCGAGGAGGCCGATGTCAAAATTATTGGCATCATCGTCATCCCCCGTTCCCGTTGCCGTTCCCCTGAGTCCAATAATCAGGACTCCGTTAACGCCGCCACCCGCGATCGTGCCACCACCGAGGCTGACTCCGTCGCCTATGGAGACTCTTATGTCAGAATTGGAGTGGACGCTGGCGAGACTGAGGGCGGTAGTGCTACCGCCTGAAACCGTAACGCCGTCGTTGAGATTGATGGTCACAAGTTCCATGCCGGTATTCGAGATCAGAATAGATGCCTTGTCGCTAGCACTGGTGGTGACGTCATTGTTGACATTGATACTACCACCGCTTGCGGCAGTGACTTCAATGCCATTTCCGTTACCCGATACAACGGTGCCGTTCGTCGTGATGGTAAGAGTGCCGCTTCCGCCGTGATTAACATTGATGCCGTCCCCTCCTGCGGCCTCCGTCAGGACTGTCCCGTTCATGAGAATGGTTACATCTCCGGTCGTCGCCGCAGCCGTGGAGATATTGAAACCCGCCTCGTTGTTGGAAATGACCGACCCCTCGGTCCTGACGTAAACCGAACCCGTACCTTCTTGGTAGATCTTGATGGTATCTCCATCAGAAGAGAGTCGGCCACTGCCGAGTGTAAGACTGATGTCTCCGCTCGTCGAGGTCGTGGTAACATCAATGCCCCCTGGATTACTACCAGCGCTCGTGACGTCTAACCCGAAAGCCGCCTGTCCGGCTGCCTCTCCATCCGTTACCGTCAAAGTCTCCCCTGCTCCGACCATGATGTTCTGCGTGCCATCACTTGGCGACGATCCGCCGCTGCAAACATACTCCCCGGTCGTATTCGGAACGGGGTCACAAGTCCCCGCTTCGGCCGGCGACGCCGTTGCCAGCAAAGCGCCGAGCGCAACCGTTGATGCCGTTGCCATGAAAGGCGCGAAACTGATAATCCCGCTTGCCGTCTTACGGAGATGTCCGCCTTTTACAATTGTCTTCATGTGAATTCCTTCCCTGTTAGAACTGATATTTGAACCCGACGTTCGCTTCATAACCGTCAACCTCGCTACCCTGCAGGGAGGAGACGTCCGTGGAGAGGGTGTATGCATGGTTTGCCTTTTCCCATGTGTAGGAAACTCCGACACCCAAATCCAAAACGGGGTCCTCGCGCTCGGAAGACTGCTTCGCGCCATCGACCAGTGTGACGACTTCGCCGTCCAGAGGAAAGATGACATCGGCACTGCCCTGCAAACGCACCACGGCGGGCGCAAAAGCCTCGTAGAAGACAACGTTCTCCCAATTGGTTTCGAACACGGCGCCCACGCGCCCGTTGATGACGGTGCCGTCGTCAAGGGAAACGGCCTTGCCGTCGGTGGAAACAAAGTCGGAGAAGCCGACCTGGCTCCATGAGACTTGCGCCGAAGGCGTCAAGAAAACGTTCCCCAACACGCCCCCGCCAAGCCATTCGCCGAGGTTGACGTCCCCGCCGTCAAAGACGTAGCCGACCTCAACGCCCGCCGTAAACGAGTCGGCGGTGGGCGAGGCAAGCCTCGTGTCGTCCGCAGTGTCCAGGTCGTTGTCGAACCGGGCGTACTGGAACTGCCCGTCCGCGTAGAGACCGCCGCGTTTCCATGTTGCACCGACTCCCCCGATGACCGCATTGGTCTGGATGTCCTGCTTTCCGTCCGCGACAAGCGCTTCGATTTCGGAGGTTTGGAGTGCGACGTTCGCGTTCAGCGTAACGGACTCGGAGACACCCCTGCTGAAGACCGGGGCATGGACACCGAAAGCGATGTTGTGGGCATCAACCTCAAAGGGCGCCGCGGTCGTTTCGATCGAGACGCTCCCGGTCTGCGTTCTGCCCCAAACACCCGTGCCCTGTTGAAAACTGCGGTTCTGCGTCCTGCGGTGCAAGGACTCGGGCTGCCCGAGATGCGCGAGGACCATCGGGAGCGTATCGAAGAGGGTCGCGGGACCAGCGAGAACGGCGGGACCGCCGCCTGTACCCGGCCGGTTCTGCTGCCTAGGCACGGCGACCACGTTCCATTGTGATTTCACAAGGGGGTCATCGCACCCGGTACAGACGAGCCTAAGTTCCCAGTCTCCGTCGTCAACTCCGTTATCAAGCCATTCACCCGCAACGAAATGATCCTTGCCGAGAGTGCCGAGGCCGAAGGTGTTAATTATATTTCCGATGGTGATTGCACCGTCTCCGTCTGTGTCAAGAGTTCCGTCTCCTATAACAATTTCACCTTCTTCATTTTCACTGAATCCGGGAAGCCCATCCACCGCACGAATGTTGACGGGGACTCTCATGCCTGAGTTATCTAGATTATTTAGAGCGAACCGTGGAGACGTCCGCTCCCTGTCACCGCGTTTGAAATCAAGGTCCATTTCAATCTCACCGCCCATTCCCCTGAAATTGG
>JAPOUT010000122.1 GCA_026708545.1 Hyphomicrobiales bacterium | reverse complement strand
TGCTTGATCATCAGTTTCGCCAACTGCTCGCCATTAATGGTAATGATGGATTTCTTCCCCTGGCCTGTTACCTCTTTCGCCGCGTTGTCGGCGTCGGAAGTGAAGGAAGAAGTGGTGACAAAGACGCCTTTTTGCAAACCTTTTCTCTCTAGCGCGCCGGAGAATTTGTTCATCTCCCCTCCGCTGACCTTGTTATCTTCGGCATTGCATTTGGCCTGAATGCCAATCTGTATGAAGCCCAGTTCATCCTCGTAGATAATGCCGTCAATACCTCCGTCTTTCGGACCTCCCGTTCTCTTGCCGCCTTTGCCGTACCCCATTTTCACCAGCAAATCGACGGTTAGCTGCTCAAATCTCTTGTGACCAATTTCGTATGTGCGCTCCAAAAGCTCCACTGCCAAGGCTTCATCGATTTGCTCAAGCGCATTCTCTATTTCTTCGTCCGGCGTTAAATATTCATCTCTTTCATCACCCGCTTCCAAACCAGACGTTTCTTCCGTTCGCTGTGATTTTATCAGTGCGCTTCTTGCCTCGCTCGATAATATCCCCTGGCGTTGCTGTTTGAGTTCTTGGTGCCGTTGCTTAAGATATTTATTACTAAGTTCCGTTCCTTTCCGAAATTCATCCCTGCCCTCTTGCGTGACCTCAAAACAACCTCGTTGGGGCGAACGCAACAAACCGGCGGACCTCATGTCATGTGCAACCCAGCGTACACGGTTGACAAACCGCCTCTCCCCGTTGTTAAGGCGCTCTTGCTGCTCTTCCTCCGTAACATCAAACATTCTCGCGACTTCCTCGCGGATGACGGCAAGCTCCACCACTTTGTTTTCTTCTATTAAATATTTCAGAAGCGGACGCGTTATTCTGTCATAACCGGGAATGCCCATATCCAACAACCTTTACTTTCTTGCTCATCAATGCCCTAGAATCACACTAGAATCATATTAACGCACAAACAACTATAAGGATATTATATAATAATCTTAAACAATCATAGGCTGTATAAACTTTTCAAAAAAACCCCCCATTTTCCGCGGAATTTTGAACATAAGCAAATTACAACGTTTTACAGTGTATGCTATAATGAGTTGTCATGGAACCATCACATCTTGGAGAATCGCTATGAAAATCATCAGTGCAGAAAAGGCCAAAAGCCAACTTGGCGAAGTTTTGAGTATGGCGGAGACAGACCCGGTCGCCATTCGAGAGCGCAATGGCCATACCATCATTCTCCTCTCTATGAAGCAATACGAGATATTCGAACAACTCGAAGATATGTACTGGGCGGCACGTGCCGATGAAGTTGTCGATGAGAATGACTGGATGAGCACCGAAAAAAGCAAAGCGTTACTACAAAAAATACTAAATGCTAAAGATTAAACTTCCAAACAAAGTCGAGAAAACTTTAAAGAGAATTCCCGCCAGACAACAAAAGCAAATTTTCACCAAAATCGAAGCATTGTGCCTTGACCCCGAACCTCGGGGCAGTCGGATTATCAGGGGAGGATTGGCTCCATATCGCCGTATCAAAGTGGGAAACTATCGGGTCATATACTTCGTCGAAGATGATACACTACATATCGTGGTGATAGACAAACGCAACGATGAAAGAGTCTACCGACAGATAAATCGACTCTCGTGAGTGTGCCACAAATTTTCAACACACAACGCATCAAGGCGCATCGCCAGGCGCTCGCACGGCAGAACCGCTTCAAGCCCTCCCTCCACCAATACGCTGGCGGAGAAATTGCCGATAGAGTCCGGGCCCTGGACAGAACTTTCCCAAAAGCCCTCGAAATCGGAGCCGGAAGTGCAAGCCTCAAAAACACCCGGGCAGGAGAATGCATTGGCGACCTCTTCGCTTGCGACATCGCCTCGGCAATCGCGGCGCAAGCATCCAAACACAAAGCCTTCGCCGCAAACCAGGAAGCCCTTCCGCTCAAGCAAAAACAACTCGACCTCATCACCAGCATCCTGAACCTCCATCATGTCAATGATTTGCCCGGAGCGCTTCTGCAATGCCGGCGCGCCTTGCGTTCGAAAGGAATCTTCCTTGCCGTGATGTTCGGCGAAGGCACGCTTGAAGAAATGCGTGCAAGCCTCCATGAAGCCGAACTTCTCGCCGGAAGGGAGCCGCAACCTCGAATCGCCCCCTTTGCCGACCTGCCAACACTCGGCAATCTCCTCGCGCGCGCCGGATTCCTCCATGCCATCGCGGACATCGAACGCCTCACGCTAAGGTATGAAAGCCTCGCTGATCTCATCGATAATTTACGGACAATGGGAGAGACTGGCGTACTTGCCGCTCCGGGCACGCCTCTCTCGCGCACGGTGATGCGCCACGCCGAGGACATATACCGCCAACGATTCCCCCACAATGAGGGAGGCATTCGCGCGTCCTTTCCCCTCGCCTATCTCATCGGGCACGCGCCCGACGAAAACCACTAAAGCCAGTCACGCAGCCGCGCCTGCAAAGGCACATCCGCCGCAGGCATCTCGTATTTGTTTAGATCTCGAACGGCAACCCAGCGCATCTCCTGCCCTTCCATAGCGCGCACGATTCCCTCCCAGCGCATGCACAAATACACCAGCAGCAACACTCGAAAATCTTCCTCCTCGTAAAAATGGCTCACGAAAGTCAGAGGGGCCAGACATGATATCGAGACGTCAATTCCCAGTTCCTCGTTCAATTCGCGGCACAGGCACGACTCCGGCGACTCCCCCGTTTCCATCTTGCCGCCGGGAAATTCCCACAGCCCCGCTAACGACTTGCCCTGCGGACGCTTCGTCAGCAGTACGCGCCCATCGCTATCAACCAACACGCACGCCGCAACCATCCGCAACTCCGACATTGCCAGCACCTAGCTTCGATAATTCGCATTGATCGAGACATATCCGTGCGACAAGTCACAAGTCCAGACTTCATCAACACCCTTCCCCACCCCCAGCGAAATACCGATGTGAATTTCCCGGGCGCGCATGTGCCGGGAAAGCTTGCGCTTGTCGCTTCCCCCCAGCACAACCGCCGCTCCCCTGCGCGCAAGCGTTACACCGCCCATCGTGATTGCCAAACGTGCCGCATCAATGCGCTCGCCCGACTTGCCGACCGCCATCGCAATGCGCCCCCAATTGGCGTCTTCGCCCGAGAGCGCCGTTTTTACCAGCGGTGAATTCGCAACCGCAAAACCGACACGCCGCGCACTCGGCTTCGACACCGCTCCTTTCACTTCAATCGTGACGAATTTGCGCGCACCTTCTCCGTCCACGACTATCAGCCGCGCCAACTCGCCGGCGGCCTTGCGCAAAACTTCACCGAACCGGCGCAGTCCTTTCGAAGAGAGCGGCTTCTCCGATGCCGCACCCGTGGCAAACAACAAAACGCTGTCATTGGTCGAACTATCGCCATCAACGCTGATTCGATGAAAACTCTCTTCAACCGCATTGCGCAACAACCGTCCCAGCGACGTCTTCGAGACCTTCGCGTCGGTGAAGAAAAACGCCAGCATCGTTGCCATGTTCGGTGCTATCATGCCGGATCCTTTTGCAATACCGTTGAGAACGTAGCTGGCGCCGTCTGCTTCGAATCGATGCGAAACCGCCTTGGGAAAAGTATCCGTTGTCACAATTGCGCGGGCCGCTTCGTACCAGCGCGATTTGTTGCCGCTCAAACATCCGTATGCACTTTCAATGCCTTTTATCAGCGGCTTCGATTCGAGCGGCTCTCCGATCACTCCTGTCGATGCCAGCAGCACCTCCGATATCGGACAATCCAGGCGCTTGGCAACCGCACGGGCGCAGGCCTTCGCAACCGCATCGCCCTGCCTTCCCGTGCAAGCGTTGGCATTGCCCGCATTCACCAGAAGCCCCCGGGCGCGCCCACCGCCGATATGGCGGCGGCACCAGCGCACCGGAGCCGCCTGCACATTTGAGCGTGTAAATACCCCGGCGACACTCGTGCCCGAAGGGAACTCCGCCAGCATGAGGTCCTCGCGTCCCCGATAGCGCACACCCGTAGCGACGCTGCCCAAGCGCACGCCCCCGGGAACGGATATCTTCGCAATCTTCTCCATGCCCGGAGTATCCCCACCGCAAGCGCACTTGGCAAGCAATCATTGACGCTAGGCCAATGCTTGACTATCATCTTGACAACTTTCCGGAGCAGACCCCCTCCCCACCATCCAAACAAAGGCACATTCCATGCTCGACATGAACAGTCTCCTCAAACGACTCTTCGGCACGCCGGGAGAGCGGAAATTGCGAAAATACCGCTCGCGAATCGCCCGTATCAATGCCCTGGAGCAGGAAATGGAAGCGCTTGCCGACGACGACCTTCCCCGGCGGACGTCCGATTTCAAGGCGCGTCTTGAAAACGGCGCGCCTCTTGATTCCATCCTTGAGCCCGCCTTTGCACTCGTGCGCGAAGCCGCCAAGAGAACGCTTTCACAGCGCCACTACGATGTACAACTCATCGGCGGCATGGCGCTTCATGACAGTTACATCACTGAAATGAAAACCGGTGAAGGTAAAACCCTTGTTTCAACCTTGCCGGTCTATCTCAACGCCCTCGAAGGCAAGGGCGTCCATGTCGTCACCGTCAACGACTATCTCGCCCAACGCGATGCCGAATGGATGGGAAGCATTTATCGAATGCTCGGACTCGAAGTCGGATGCATCCTTCACGGCATTGACGACTCCGGACGCCGGGCCGCCTATGCCGCCGACATCACCTACGGCACCAACAACGAACTCGGCTTCGATTATCTGCGGGACAACATGAAATACAGCCTCGAAAATATGGTGCAGCGAGGGCACCACTTTGCCATTGTGGACGAGGTCGACTCCATCCTGATCGACGAAGCGCGTACGCCGCTGATTATCTCCGGCGCCGTTGAGGACAAATCCGACCTCTACAAAAAAGTTGATACGATCATCCCCTCTCTCGAAGAAAAACACTTCGAACTCGACCTCAAAACGCGGACCGTCACCCTCAGTGAAGACGGCAACGAACATATCGAGCAACTGCTGGAAGAACAAAAATTGCTCAGTGGACCGGGCCTTTATGACAGCGCCAATATCAACCTCGTTCACCATATCAATCAGGCGCTGCGTGCACACAAACTCTTCCAGCGCGATAGAGATTATATCGTCCGGCAAGACCGCGTCGTCATCATTGATGAATTCACCGGGCGCATGATGGAAGGGCGCAGATATTCCGAAGGACTCCACCAAGCGCTCGAAGCAAAAGAAAACGTTGAAATCCAACCCGAAAACAGGACGCTCGCTTCCGTCACCTTCCAAAACTACTTCCGCCTCTATAGCAAACTCGCCGGCATGACCGGAACCGCCTTGACCGAAGCGCAAGAATTCCTCGACATCTACGGACTTGAAAGCGTTGACGTTCCCACGCACAAGCCCATCCAGCGTGAAGATTTCAACGACGAGGTTTATAGAACCGTTCGCGAAAAAACCACCGCGACCATCGACATCATCAAAGACTGCCACAGCCGCAAGCAACCCATTCTTGTCGGCACCACGAGCATCGAAAAATCCGATACCCTCTCCGCCCTGCTGAAAAAAGACAAGGTCCCCCATAGCGTCCTCAACGCCCGCTATCACGAACAAGAGGCCCACATTATCGCGCAAGCCGGCGCTCCCGCGGCCGTGACCATCGCGACCAACATGGCGGGACGCGGCACCGACATCCAACTCGGCGGCAATCTCGAAATGCTTCTTGCCGATGAACTCGGCGCCGACCAAAGCCAATGGCCGCGCGAGCGCGTCGAGGAGATTCAAAACCGTCACGCCAAAGACAAGGAAGAAGCCATCCGCCAAGGCGGCTTGTTCGTGCTCGGGACGGAACGCCACGAAAGCCGTCGCATTGACAACCAATTGCGCGGTCGCTCCGGACGACAAGGCGATCCGGGCGCGTCCAAATTTTTGCTCAGCCTTGAAGACGACCTGATGAGCATCTTCGGTTCCGAGCGCATTGACGGAGTGTTGCAAAAACTCGGAATCGAGGAAGGCGAAGCCATCATCCATCCGTGGATTAATAAACTCCTCGAGCGGGCGCAAAAACGGGTCGAGGCGCGCAACTTCGATATTCGTAAAAACCTCCTCAAGTTTGACGATGTCATGAACGACCAGCGCAAAGCCATCTTCGAACAACGCATCGGTTTTATGCAGGAAGAGGATGTCAGCGGCATCATTGTCGACATGCGCCACGAACTCATTAACGACTTAATTGAGCGCCATGTTCCCGAACGCAGTTATGTCGAGCAGTGGGACCTTGATGCGCTGGCCAGGGACATCCGCTACCATTTCTCCCTCACTCCTCCCTTGGAAGAGTGGAGCGCCGAAGAAGGTTTTGGCGTTGATGAATTGCACGAGCGCTTGACGGAAGCATCCGATTTGGCGATGGCAACGACCACGGCGATGATTCGCGGCGACATCATGCGCCAGGTGGAAAAGGCGGTGCTATTACAGGCGCTGGACCACCACTGGCGCGAACATCTGACCATGCTGGACCATCTGCGCCAAGTGATTGGATGGCGCGGTTACGGGCAGAGGGACCCGCTCAACGAATATAAGACCGAAGCGCTGGAATTGTTCTCTGCGTTGCTCACACGTCTGCGCGGAGAGGTAACCCGCAAACTGATGCACATCCGCGTCGAGAACACGGAGGCGCAAAAGGCGGAGGCGAGCGCGATGGAAATGGCGAAATTGGAAGAGTCCGACCTGCCGGAGATGTCGGCGCATCATATCGATCCGCTCACCGGACGCGACGACGCCGCCGAAGCATCCCAAGCTTTGGAATCGGAACGTAAGACCAATGAGGAGAAAAACACGCAAGACGCAAGCGCGCAAAGCCCCGTGCAGAGAAAGAAAGTCGGGCGCAACGCGCCGTGTCCTTGCGGATCAGGAAAGAAATACAAACACTGCCACGGAGCAATTACTTAAGAATGACA
>JAPOUT010000007.1 GCA_026708545.1 Hyphomicrobiales bacterium | reverse complement strand
CACCACCGGACATCTTTTTGTATGTCTTCTCTCCCGATACGACCACTCCCCATCCGGCCGCACCGGGATTTTGCAAACAGGCTATTTCAAGATAGATTTCGACCTTCTCCATATCCCAACCCCCTAGCCTTCCACAAACTCCTTCCCAAGCTTGATGAAATGTTTGCGATTACTCGGCGGCATTTTAAAGAACAACCTCACCAGTTTCATTCCTTCCTCGCTTTCAATCATCCTCATAATCCTCCTCTTCTTTCGCTTCCTGTAAAGGTCCCCGAAGAATTCGGGAAGGCTCATTTCAAGGGCTTCGCAGATTAGGTAAAGCCTGGACACGGACACACGGTTTATTGCTTCCTCATACTTTTGGATTTGTTGTTGGGGAACATCAGCCTTTTCGGAAAGTTGCCTCCGACTCATGTTTGTGATGATGCGAAACTGCCAAATTCGTTTGCCTACATAAACATCGACAGGATGTGATTTTGGGTTTCCCTTATGTTTGCCCGTGATGTTCGCCCACCCTTTCCGATATCCCTCTTTCACAAGAGGGTGCCCGGCTTCATAAAAGCGTTGTCGTTTTCCATGCGACATTTTGAAAAACAATTCCGTCAGTTCCACCGCTTCGGCACTTTCCATAATTTTCATTGTCCTTCCCCGCCTTGAATAAAAAATTCCGGTGAAGAATTTGGGAATGGTCGTTCCCGAGGCTTTACAAATCAAATACAGCCGGGACATTGATATTCGATTGGCTGCGGATTCGTATTTTTGAATTTGTTGGAAAGCGACCCCAATCCGTTTAGCAAGTTCCCCTTGTGTCATGCCTTTAAGGAGCCGAATTTTCCGCACACGTTCGCCGGCGAATATGTCGATCGGATCGATTTCCAGTTTTCTCTTCACTCTACGCATCATGCTCTCACCTGACAAACATCTTACCCCGAAGAAACGGAAAAGTGTTCATTAAAACTTTGTAATCAATCTAAAAAGCGGGCAAATGCTCTGCTAAAATGAGAAGCAACGGGGAGTGTTAGAAGCCGTATCGTAGAGTTTTTGGTAAGCTCCTAACATCTCCCCGCCACCTTGTATGGTAAGCGTTCCATATTGCCGTGTCAGTATCTTTTTCGGTTTCTGTCACCGAATTTAGAAAAATCACCCGATTGTGATACGCTCTGCATTAACGAAACTTGGAAACTATACCCGAACGAGAAGAGTATAACGCCCTTGAAGAAAACCCCTTGTATTATTAACGGAGTTTATTATGATGCGCCGACTGTCAAACTGCATTAATGAAGTTGGCGAAGTGATTGAGAAACCCGACTGATGATTTTTATGTGGGGCGGAGAATGACAGCCGTTGTTGGGATTATTGCCGCATTGCTCCAAATGCTCCAATGACACCGTCGCGATTGAATATACCAAATGCCAATCCGCTCCATACAGCCCGACCTGTTCCTGTTGGTCTTGAACCACTCTCTTCCCCATAGTTAATCCCAACGAGTAAAGAAGATTCATTAGAACCATCATTTATCGTCAGCAGATCTACGCTAAATGCACTATCTGTAAGCCATCCTCCATAAGACTGATACTCGAAAACATCACTACCATCACTCCGCCGAGCCTGTAAATGCCGTTGATGATCGGCGGTCATAGGGAAAATTCGGTTATGGCTTCGGGTAATCATTCGCCGACATTCCAGCCGTGTGCCGATGCTTCCTCAAGGCCTTCCTCTTTCTCCATGCATTATCCTTCCCATACAGTTCGCCAAGCCCATTTGCCGAAGCGAACCGATTAAATAAAGGGCAGGATAGCCCTGAAAATTGCGGGGAAATCGCGGAAAAACCAAGTATTGATTCGAATCAGTTGCTCGAATCATTGACACAGACGGAGTATAGCCCGATAATGACAGGCGTAACCCTAATCGTAACTATTACAACCTATGTAGAAGGAGTAAAAACATGAAAACGATATTGACAATAACAACTTTCGCATTTGCCATGATGGTGTTTGCGTTTAACACGAGCCCTGTGATGGCGGCGGCGGCGAATGACGACGATTGCGATCAATATACGGGCGCAGTCAAAGGAGTTTGCAAGTCTAAAAGGTTTCTTTTTGGTGAAGCTGACGGTCCCGAACAGGACAGTGAACGAGATGTCGCCGATTCTGGTGATGAAGGTGCCACATCGGCAGCACAGGAAAGCGACCAGTAACGGCGTAATCCTCCCCTAGTTCCCAAAAACTAGGAGATAGCCCCCATCGAGCTTTTAGCCGATGGGGGTTATTTTTGTCTATCCGCCTAAATCTCATGCTCGGATATACGAAAGGGTAAAATTCTCTGCCATTTGATAACCCTTCTCAATCCCCTTATCGGCATCTTCTAGATCATCGGCAAGCAATCGTATAGACCCGGACAATCAGTATGCCACTCGTAATCGGGCTACTACGATGTCGATGAAGCAACTTGAAGGTTAGAGAAGAATGATTTCCGTATCTTGCCGGCTCGTATTGGAATCATCGTCTAAATGTCGATAATAAAGCGGTTTCGCTAGACCGCTTTGATATTGACATTAGCCAAAGCGGAAAATATCATCAGCCTCAAAAATCAAATTAGTTTCATTCTCAAAAGGAGAGTAAATTGAACGTTCTCGCAAATAGGTTATCTATTACTTCCCTCGCGAAGTCGCATGAAATCCCATCCCCTTCTGGATTCACTCGAGGAGGACGGCTGAGAAAAACCTCAAAAGGTCTAATCTCTTTTGCACCGTTTCTAGCCGGTGCATCAGTTCTCGCGCTGGGTGCGGTGCTGGCAACGAGTTCGCCGGTTGGAGCCGGGTCTTGCACCGAAACCGGGACAACCGGAGTGTGGACTTGTTCCGGTCCTGCCGGTGATTTTGCATCAGGTCACGATGGTGGGATAACCATTAGGGGACGAGCAAATCAAAATATAGATGTTACCGGAGACGCTACCTTCAGTTTGGATACCACCTATAATCAAGATTTTGGCATCAAGATACAGACTGTAACGACTACCGGCACAATTGATGTCAATTTGTTGAATGACAACAACATCGCATCCTATGAAAATGCTATCGACATCAACCAAGACGGCACAGGTGCGGTTACCATTCACACAAACGGAACTATCTATTCCGAAGCTCTTAGCGGTATAGATATTCACCAAAGTGGAAACGGTAATATTACCGTTACGACAGATGGAACCGTGGAAGGGAACTCCGGCATCTATATCATCACGACTATGGGAACAACGGGCGAGATAAATGTCACCACAAACGCAGCTGTCACAGGTGAGGCGGAGGGTATCCTGCTTGATGTCAGCGGAAACAACGCGGTTACCGTTGTGGCGAGCGGAACGGTTACCTCCGCTATTGAAGAGGCTATCTGGGTCGAACATCGCGGCATGGGAGATGTGAACATAACCACCGGAGGCACTGTGACCGCTAACGCAGCCGCCAAGGATGCTATCTATGCCAATCACACAGGCACCGGCAATATTACTCTTACCGTCAATGGCAGTGTCGTTGGCGGTTCAAGCGCAAACGCCATTGACCTCTCAACGGCATCAGGTGATGCCACAATCATTTTGGGAGCGGATGCAAGTTTTACTCGTGGCATTGACGTATCCGGTGTCATGGGAACGGCAAGTCTCGAAATTGGCGGAACGGGCGACCGCAGTTTTGACATTGGCAACATTCCCGCAATCACCGGTGACCGCAATTTCAATAAAAACGGCGGTCACACTCTTACCGTGACGGGAACCCACGCATCCGGAGCAGCCTTCGAGCAAACCAATATCAATGAAGGAAAACTCGTTTGGGAAGGTACGGACTTTCGAACCACAAGCCTTGCCATTGCCGACGGAGCAACCCTTGAAATCACGGGTAGCGGTTCCTTTACCAACACGTCTGTCACTCTTTCCGGCAGGCTCGAACTTACAGGAAACAGCTCTAACATTACTGTCGAATCGCTTGCAGGAAACGGTGGTATTGATATTGATGTTGACTTCTCCGGCGGAGATGCGGAACTCGCCAACGCACGACTAACGGCGACGTCCGCAACCGGATCAACCACCGTCAATATTCGATCCGTTGGCGGATTCCCGGAAATCCCCGAAGACGAGGAAAATAGAACGGTTAGCATTGGCAACCTTATCCGAATTACCGGAACCGCCAATGCCGACGCTTTTGTCATGGGAAGGCCACTCAACGGAGGTTTCCGTTTCGTCGAACTTCTCCATGACGATTCTTCAGGGGAAAACGTATGGACGGTTGTCGCCGAAGCAAGAAGCGCAGGAAACATTGAGGATTTGCTTACTGACATAACACTCATTGAGGCGGCACTTTACGAATCGTTTCCCTCCGCTCTCGCACAACTCGCCAGCCTCGAATCCTACCGGCAACGGCTTCAAGGCAGGCGACACGGCAACAACGACAATGTTTGGGCAAAAATCTCGGGCTTTTCCGCCGAGTTCGAACCGATTGCCGCCACGCTTGCAACATACGAGATTGAGGATGTCACCGCCACATTCGGCATTGACGTCCCGCTTCGCACTGATCATCCCTACGTCCCCGATAACATAACCGTGGGTGCAAGCGCCGCTTTCGGAGAAGCGACCACGGATGTTACCGTTGGAAACAGCACGGGCGAAATTGCAACCACAACCTTCAAAGCCTCCGCCTCGGCAAACTGGGAATACGATGGTATCTATGTGGACGGACAACTCCAATACGCGATATTCGGCAACAAAGTTAAGTCGGACACGAAACTCGCAAGCGAAGCCGCAACCGCATATTCGGCGGGTTTGGAAATCGGTTACGGCTTCGATATCGGGGGCTTCCGTATGACTCCGTCGGCTCAACTGACGTGGACGAGCATTGATTTTGACGATTTCAAGGATTCGGCAACCACGGAAGTCGTGTTGGATGATGGCACTGTTCTTGCCGGTCGTGCGGGTGTCGAAGTCGAGAAGGCCATTCCCTCTGCCGACATCCTCCTGCGCGGTCATGCCGACCTTCTTATGCCGCTGGACGAAAAAGTTAACACTAAGGTCAACGGAACGGAATTGGCGTCCGAACGCGAAGATCCCGTATTTGACGTAGGAGTGGGTGCGACTTACGCATGGGATGAAACTTATATGCTCACTGCGGATATTTCCACACAACAAGGCTCCGAGGTCAAGGGTTACGATGCAAACATCGGGCTCAAATACAAGTTCTAAACGAACGAAGCCGCCAAACTCTCGAATCGCAACTCTCATTCTCCATGCGTTATCCTTCCCATGCAGTCCGCCAAGTCCATTTACTGAAGGTCACAAATCAGACAAAACCGCGCGCAGATGCCAAAAAATGCGGGAAAATCGCGGAAAAACCAAGTATTGATTCGAACCAGTTACCGAATCATTGACACAAGCAGAGTATAGCCCGACAATAGCGGGCGTAACCTTAATGGTAGCTATTACAACTTATTAGAAGGAGTAAAAACATGAAGACGATACTGACGACAATCTTCGCGATTGCCTTGATGGTGTTTGCGTTTAACACAAATCCCGTAATCGCGGGAAGCGGGGATGGCATCTGGGCTTCCAATCAAGTTGATGAATTGGAAAATCTGGAAGGAGAATCCGGAACCGAGAAAGAAGTTGCCGATTCAGGTAACGAGGGTACCACTTCAGCAGCACAGGAAAGCGACCAGTAATGGCGTAATCCTCCCCTAGTTTCCACACTAGGAAACAGCCCCCATCGAGTGTTTAGCCGATGGGGGCTGTTTTTATCTATCTGCCTAAATCTCATGCTCGGATATATGGGCGGGTAAAATCTCTGCCATTTGATAACCCTTCCCCATCCCCTGTCGGCACTTCTAAATCTACCGGCAAACAATCCACAACTGCTATCCAACGATTCCCATACACATTCCAAAACGATTACAGGAAACCGCTAACGACTTACATTATCATTTTTATGTGCTATTTTTGGCACTGGGAGTCAATTTCACTCTTGAATGCGCCGTCAGAGAATTCTCCTGTCACATAGCTCAATGATGAGTCGATTTGAAATCCTTCTCCCAACAATGCCAATCCACCTTGGCGGATGGCATCTTCAGCCGTTTCTGCGACGATTTGAGAACCAATAAACCCATTCCGTCATTTTCCTATCTGTTTTGCTTATCCGGTGACAAGTGATAAGAGATGATAATGATATGTAAAGAGTGTGGAATACATGCCCCCGCGAAGTGAGATTCTTCCTTTTTTAGGGCGCTACGAACATGACCGTTTGCGTAGCTGGATCGAGCACAAACCCGTCAGTGGCAAAGGAGTCATTTCTTTCTACAAGCGTCAGAGTGAAACTCTTGCCTGCGATGGAGGGTCTGATCCATACTTCGCATGATTTCTTAAGATCTTCACCAGTTGCATTCGCTTGGAAAGTAATGTCGTTCCTGCAAGTGCGCGGAATCGCTGCCCACACTGAAAATTCGCCTGAAATAGAGTTCGTTGCGTCATCGCTGGCAACTTCCACTCCCACAGTGACTGTTGTGGTTGGTGATTTAGATAAAATTACCGTAGCTTCATAGTTTTCACCTTCCCCGTGTACCCCCATGGTCCCTGCCATCGGAGCGGTGTGTGTGACCATCGCTATACTCCAGCCAATCCTTGCCCCGTCATCATCGGTGATGGTGATGTTGCGGGATGCGTCGGTAATGCTCCATCCACCCGTCGACGTCGTGCCAGAAAAGGCGAGCGTAAGGGATCTGTTCGCTGTGATGCCGGGAGTGTCCTTAGCTGTAATGGTGAGCGTTGCGCTAGTGCTTTGTGTTGGTAAAGTCCACGTGTTGCCGGTGAGGGTCCCGCTCGAAGCAGAAAGTTCGTAATCGGTGCCTTTCATCGCGGTTCCACTCGGTGCGATGGTGACGGTGACGGTTTCGTCTGCGGGAAGCTGCGGACTAATGGTTGCAGTGATAGTTGCGGTTCCTGCTGCCTCGGCAATGCTGGCGGACGATGGATCAGAGAAGGTAACGGTTCCACCCGTTGGTGTTGTGGTGGGAGCCCCAACGGTAAGG
>JAPOUT010000026.1 GCA_026708545.1 Hyphomicrobiales bacterium | reverse complement strand
GTGTTGTCGGACATTCTCGGGGATGAGGACCATCTCGGCGACATGGATTTCAAAGTCGCCGGCACCGAGCAGGGGATTACTTCCCTGCAGATGGACATCAAAATTACCGGCATTACCAAGGAGATTATGGAACAGGCCTTGGGCCAGGCGCGTGAAGGCTGCCTGCATATTCTCGGTGAGATGACGAAGGCGTTGGAGCAGGCGCGCCCGGAAATTGGCGAGTATGCGCCGCGCATTGAAGTGATTAAGATTCCCCAAGAGAAGATTCGCGAAGTCATTGGCACCGGCGGCAAGGTGGTGCGCGAGATTGTCGAAACCACCGGCGCCAAGATTGACATCAGCGACGACGGAACGATTAAGGTTGCTTCGGGAAATGCGCAATCCATTAATGACGCGCTTGACCGCATTCGTGCGATTACCTCGGACCCGGAAGTGGGCATGATCTATGAAGGCACGGTTGTGAAGTTGATGAACTTCGGAGCGTTTGTGAATTTCAAGGGCTCGTTCGGAAATCGCGACGGGCTTGTTCATATTTCGCAGATTGTTCCCCGTCGTGTCGAAAAGGTCGAGGATGTCCTCAAGCGCGGCGACAATGTTAAGGTGAAATTGCTTGAGATTGACGATCGTGGCAAGATTCGCCTCTCCATGAAGGTCGTTGACCAGGAGACCGGCGAGGAAATCGCTCCGCAACGCAAGTCCGACTAATTCTCCCGGGTGGTCGTGCTGGCGTATGGAGTTATGTTTAACACTCCTGGTCGAAAAGCTCGGGAGGTATTGCGCGACTTTGAACACTTGGGTATTGCAAGTTGATTCGAGAAACCTCTGTCCGAGATACCTAGCCTGGTCCCGATGATTGCGGCAAGGATCATGTCGCGCAGGTGAACCCTGGAGGTTGCATGCAAGCATGTGTGCGAGCGATTGAGGTTTGGGGGCTCACCGACTCGGACGCAAGGAAAATGTTGGCTGTCGATCACCAAACTTGGATGCGGATTAAAAGCGGAACGTGGGAGAGATTGCTTAACTGTGAACAGTTGAAACGTATCGCTACGGTCACGGCTATCTACAATGCGTTGTATTCATGCTTCGGCACGGGGGCTAACCGCTGGGCGACGCATTCCAACGAAATAGAGATGTTTCACATGCGCAAGCCGGTTGATGTCATGATTGAGAAAGGCCTACTTATAATGAAGAAAGCACGAAGTCACACACGTAATTTACTGGTTGGCATGTGACATCATTTCCAGCGTTGCCTGTGTCGAAATATCAGAACTCGTCAGCGCCTTCTGCCTCACACATGAGAAGTCACCTGTCCTCTCATTATCCAATAACGCAGAAATTACCAATGAGACCTTCGCTCTATCTCGAGCGGGGGAAAGGTATGAGGTTCAATGATAAGGCACAAGCGGAATAGTTCTCGGCCTTTGCTTGTTTTCTATGGGATTGTGAAACTTTCATGTCTGTCATAATCACCGAATGCCTTTTTACGCGGAATAACAGCAACGGTTAATTTGCCGAAGTGGAATTCTCCTTGTCGGCAGCACCGTAGAAAAGGTCATGTTCTCTCCTATGGGAATCCATAAATGCGTCAAACTTGGTATCGACATTTTTAATATCTTCACGAAGTTTACCGATTTCTTTATGAAACCCTTCACGAAGTTTACCGATTTCTTTATGAAACCCTTCACTAAGTTTGCTGATTTCTTTGCGAAACTCTTCACGAACTTCGCCAATCTCTTGGTGAAATTCAACACGAGATTCGTTGATTTTTTCCGATAATATCCAAGTTGCTCCGATAATAGTTGCTATTATCGCGATTACGGGTGCAATCTCTCTGATTGTTTTTCTTGTGATCATAGTAAACCTCCTACATAACTTGTTTTTGCAACAATTCGAGTCGATGCTTTTGTTTCTCGAATCGGCGGGTCGGGTTCTCTTGTTGCATGTCGGTAGTATAGCACAGGATTGGGATGCGGGGTCATGAAAATCTTTCGGAGACGCGAGAATATGCTGGAAAGGTGCATTTACAAGCGGTTTGACGGGCAGGAGACATAATCGCCTAATTATCTCTTCTCCAACAGAACGAGCGTGATATTGCCGATTTGGTAGCGGTACAGAGAGGAAGAACGCAAAGAAGAAGCCAGTAGAGAACGCTGACTTATGGAAAAGGCTTAAAGAGGTAACGGGAAGGTATCAGATAGAGCGGGTCTGGACACCGAAAGAAGTAGCCAGCGCCGGTTATGAAAAGAGAAAATGCCGTTGAATTAACGCAGAGAGCCACGGAGGAGCACTCGGACTCGAAGTTCGCTAATTTCTTTGTGAACTTCAACAGTGGTGGTTGCGGGCGAAGCGTGTATTACCGGTTTCTGCAACTAGACCACATAAACCCGAAAGCAGACGGGGACCTAATGACATCTCTAATCGAATCCTGTTATGCCCCCCATGCAATAACATAAAGAAAGCGGCCATAGAACAATACGGGGGGGTTATGGGATTACAACAAAGAGAACGATTGGATGTATAATAAGAAGATAACCGGACTAACAAGGGAAACTGTAAAGCATTGTTACTTGCGGGTAAAAAATATGATGATAAAAAATGAAGGGGTGCTTCCGCCTCTGAATATCTAATGACGCGCCCCTGGCCGGCTTGTCCTCCTCAACGGCTTTATAACCTCTGCAAATCACCCCGAATCAGTTAAAATCCCGCGACTACGGACGAATCAGTCTCGGGCCCCTTGGGGATAAGTTCCGAAAAATCAGTTCCTGCCGTGAAGCATATGTTCTGTTTCATTGAATGTCATGGTCGGCGGGGCTTGTGTTCCGCCGACAAGAGTTTTTCCTGCCGCATATGCCATCCCTCTTTCTCTCCTTGGGTCGGTTACATGCAAAGGTTAGGGTGGAACGCCTTCGGGTTACAATCTTTTATACGAAGTCATCACGCACCGGCCCGGTGCGTGGGCCTCGCGATGGTGCTTCGGTGACAGGGGCGGACGGTCTTTTTACGAGATTTGTTTCCGCTCCTGCCATCTCTGCCAAGGGCAACAGCGGTGCCTCAAGGGGTAGCTCGTCCTGTCACCCATCCACCCCGAAGAACATTCTCTCCGAATTGACAAGCGTCAGCAACGAATTCATGCCGTCTTTTTTATTCCTCGGCGTGAATCCGATACAACGCACCGAAGGAAATATCGTCGTTCGGATTCGCCCGCGCCAGACGCTCACGCCCTCCCAAATGGGCCAGTTCGATAACAAAGTGCGCCCCCGCGATTTTCCCGCCGGAAAGCGTGATGAGTTTGAAAGCGGCCTCCATGCTTCCACCGGTTGCGAGCAAATCATCGACCACCAGGACTCTGGCACCCTCATCAATGCCATCTACATGGACCTCAAGGGTTTCGGTCCCGTATTCGAGGGAATAATCCTGACGAAAGGAACGCCACGGAAGTTTTCCCGCTTTTCGCAGCGGCACGAACCCCGTGCCCAGCCGGTGCGCCAGCGCTCCGCCGAGAATAAATCCGCGCGCTTCAATGGCGGCAATAACATCAAAGGACGTCCCTTCGACGGAACGCATCAAACCTTCGATTACCCGGTAGAATCCTCCGGGATTTTGAAGCAGTGTCGTGATGTCCTGGAACAGAATTCCCTTGCGCGGAAAATCCGGTATCACCCGAACATGGCGCTTTATCAGCGCCTCAAGGGATTCTTCTTCGGCTTGCTTGCCGTGAACGAGCTTCATTTGCCTGCAAGCGCCCTTGCGGTGATTGCTTCCAGTTTTTTCAAAAGTTCGGGGTCGCGCAATTCCGGCGGCGTGATAATTGCTCTGTCAAGCACCTTGTCCAAGCCTTCGTCGTCGTCGTCGCGCTCGGAACCGAGCCGGCGCGCCACATCCCGCACCAGCCGCTTCGAGCGCTCCGCATTCGCGCGCAAGACTTCCAGGATGGGGGTGACTTCGACGTTTTCATGTTGTGCATGCCAGCAGTCGAAGTCCGTGACCATTGCGGCGGTCGCGTAGGGAATCTCGGCCTCGCGTGCAAGTTTCGCCTCGGGCATGTTGGTCATGCCGATGACGTCCCAGCCTTGCGCGCGATAGTACAGCGATTCCGCCAGCGAGGAGAACTGCGGGCCCTCCATTGTGATGTACGTGCCGCCTCGATGGTGGTTGATGCCTTCGGCTTTGCATCCGACCTCAAGGAAATCACCGAGGCGCCTGCTCACGGGCGCCGCCATCGACACATGCGCGACCATGCCTTTGCCGAAAAAGCTTTTCTCCCGTTTGTATGTCAGGTCGACAAATTGATCGAGGATGACGAAGCAGCCGGGAGCGAGTTCCTCGCGCAACGACCCGCATGCCGAAAACGAGAGTATGTCGCTCACGCCGATGCTTTTGAGCGCGTAAATGTTTGCGCGGTAGTTGATGTCGGAGGGTGTGAGGGTGTGCCCGCGTCCGTGCCGGGGCAGGAACGCAATCTCGACGCCCTCAAGCCGGCCCCGCCGAATCTCGTCGGAGGGTTCGCCCCACGGGGTGGAGACGCTCTCCCACCGGGCATCGTCAAGATCAATGTCGTATACGCCGGAGCCTCCGATAACTCCCAAAACCACGTGCATGAAAACCTCCTTGGTTGCAGTTGCGCCGGATTATTCCGGCTGTTGCCACTTGCGCCCCCGCCAGAGTTTTTTCGTGGCGAAGAAGAGCAGTCCCGCAAGGATTACGAGATAAATCATCACTTGGAAACCGATGCGTTTGCGCTGCTCCATGTGCGGGTTTGCCGCCCATGCGAGAAAGGCGGTGACGTCTCGCGACATATTGTCGACGGTCGCGGGAGTGTTGTCGGAGTATTCGACGATGTCGTCGACGAGCGGGGGCGCCATGGCGATGAGCGCGCCCGACATCACCGGGTTGTAGTACTGGCCGTCGCCGATTTCCAAATCGGCGGGAGGTGTCTGTTCGTAGGATGTTAGGAGTGCGTGGAGGTAGTTGGCGCCGTTCGGGCGGGCGTTGACGATGAGGGAGAGATCGGGAGGCAGTGCGCCGCCGTTGGCCGCACGGGCGGCTTGCGGGTTGGGGAAGGGAGAAATGAATTTGTCGCGCGGCAGCGCCGGACGGTCAAACATGTCGCCGAACTCGTCAGGCCCGTCCTGGACGGTATAGTTGGAAGCGATGGCCTTGACTTCGGCTTCGGAAAATTCGGGCCCGCCCGTTTGCGAGAGGTTGCGATAGTGAAGGAACTGCAGGGCGTGGCACGCGGAACAGACCTCTTGGTAGACTTTGAAGCCGCGACGCAACGCGTTGCGGTCAAAACTTCCAAAAGGGCCTTCGAAACTCCAATCGATGTTTGGCAGGGGCGGGGTTTCATCGCCGGCGGCGTTTGCGCGGTCCGGCAGAACGAAAGCGAGCGCAAGGATGAAAGCAACGACGACAATTCTCATGACTGCCCCTTCATCGTCTTGCTTTTGAGGCTTTCCTCGATGCTTATGGGCATCTTCGGTTTTTCAACATATCCCAGCACGGGCAGGACAACGAAGAAGTGCGCGAAATAATAAAAGGTAAGGAGTCGCGCGGCGATGACATATCCGCCTTCGGCGGGCTGCGCGCCGAGCCATCCGAGCCCGAGGCACACAAGCAGGAAGACGAAGAAGAACGGCCGGTAGAGCGGGCGGAATCTAGCCGAGCGTATCTTCGAGGTGTCGAGCCATGGAAGCAGAAGCAACACGCCAAGCGCTCCGAACATCACGATGACGCCGCCAAGCTTGCTCGGAATGGCGCGCAGAATCGCATAAAAAGGCAGCAGGTACCACTCCGGGACGATGTGGGCGGGAGTTACCAGCGGATTGGCTTCAATGTAATTGTCGGGATGTCCGAGCAGGTTGGGATGGAAGAAGACAAAGTATGCGAACAGCAGCAAAAACATCACGATGACGAAACTGTCTTTTACCGTGTAGTAAGGATGGAAGGGAACGGTCTCCTTGTCGATTTTCCTGACATCGGTGCCGGTCGGATTGCCGTTGCCCGAAACATGCAGCGACCAGACATGCAGCAACACGACTCCGACAATCACGAAGGGCAGGAGATAATGGAGCGCGAAGAAGCGGTTGAGGGTCGGGTTGCCGACGGCGAATCCTCCCCACAGCCACGAGACGATTTCGTCGCCCACCAGCGGAATCGAACTGAACAGATTGGTGATGACGGTTGCACCCCAGAAACTCATTTGCCCCCAGGGCAGGACATAGCCCATGAAGGCGGTTGCCATCATCAGCAGGTAGATGACCACGCCGACCATCCAGAGAAGTTCGCGCGGCGCTTTGTAAGATCCGTAATAGAGTCCCCGGAAGATGTGGACGTAAACCGCGAGGAAGAACATTGACGAGCCGTTGGCATGGACATAACGGATGAGCCAGCCGTAGTTGACGTCGCGCATGATGTGCTGGACGCTGGCGAAGGCGTGTTCCGAATTCGGCGTGTAGTGCATCGCAAGCACGATGCCGGTGACGATTTGAATCAGCAGGCACACCGTCAAGATGCCCCCGAAAGTCCACCAAAAATTCAGGTTGACGGGGGTGGGAAAACTGGAGAAGTTGTCGTGAATGGCGCGGGGCAGGGGCAGACGCTTGTCAATCCACTTTGCCAGGGCGCTTCGGGGCGTATAGGAAGAAGAGTGGTTGTTCTCGGACATGGTAATTATTCGATAGGCGGCCTATCCGATGCGGATTCGATTGTCGGAGACAAATTGATAGGGGGGGATTTCCAAATTCAAGGGCGCGGGGCCCTTGCGGATGCGCCCGGACGTATCATAGTGCGAACCGTGGCACGGGCAGAACCATCCGCCGAAGTCGCCTCTCTGGCCAAGCGGGACGCATCCGAGGTGTGTGCAACTTCCAATCATCACAAGCCACTCGGGCCGTTGGATTCGAGCCTCGTCGGGTTGCGGATCGGGCAGCTCATTGAGGGGAACGCTTTCAGCCTCGGCGATTTCCTCCCGGGTGCGATGCCGCACGAACACCGGCTTTCCGCGCCATTGAATCGTAATGCTTTGCCCTGCGTCAATCGGCGAGAGGTCAACCTCGATCGAGGCGAGTGCCAGGACGGAAGCATCCGGGTTCATCTCGTCAATCAGGGGCCATGCGGCGGCGGCGGC
>JAPOUT010000029.1 GCA_026708545.1 Hyphomicrobiales bacterium | reverse complement strand
GTCACCCCGATATTACCAATATGATTATCATAACTAAAGAACTCAATGTTGGAATTATTGTCTTCGTAGCGATATTCGACATAAGGAGCGAAACCGGCAAAGCTAAACTCCCTGTGCAGAAGGCGGATACGTCCGAAGGAGTGAAGATCTCTGCGGATTTCCCGGAACAAGGGATGTTGACCGCGGCGGCGTTGCAGTTGCGTGCCGATGTCCGCGGAAACAACAAGCCCGCCGGCAAACGCATGGGTTATACCGCTGCCGATGCCGACGGTATGACTGCTCTCGAAGTCCACACGGGCAAAATTCAGGTGCAGGCTTGAATTGAAGCGAATTTGCGTGCTTGCGGAAAGCCCGTGCGTAACCTCCGGCGTAAGCGAAAGGCTCCATCCGTCCGTATTGTCGTTATTGTCGTAGTTGAGATCGGCGATCTCGACGTTGACCGCGAAGCGGTTTCTCCGAAGGAATATCTGCTGCAGCGAGCCCCACAGAGCCCGGCGAAACAAATACTTGTCCCCGCTGAACCAGCGTCGCTGCACCCGGATGCCCGCGCCGGCAGACCCGCCGTCGAAAAGGCGCAAGACTCCCAAATCGGATCCGAGGATGTCATCGTTCCACTCGTCGTTTTCATAGTGGCGCGCGCGCGCGGAGACTGCAACTCTTCCGCGCCAATCGCCTTGGAGAGTCGGTTGCCATGCAAGACCTGCGCCAACCTCGACGCCCACGCCGGAGCGTTCGCGTGCATCCACTCGAAACGGCAGCCCGAAGATGCGGATAACCTCGACGTCCGAGGCTTGCCCGGCATTTGTCTGCGGGAGCAGAGCGAAGGAAAAATCCGCCGACCATTTCCGCCGCGCCTGGATGTGATTGAGGAATGTATTGACGCTGTTTTGGACCCCGATGGGCAGAGCCTCGGCTCCCAGGACATAGGAAAAGTGATGCTGTGCCTTTTCGTCGTCTTGAATGAGAAAATATGCACGGGCGAGCTCAAGGCGGACGCGCAACAGGTGGGGGTTTTCGGAAAGGATGGCTTCAAGACGCGGGATGGCTTTGCGCGGTGTGCCCTGCTCAATCTCTTCGAGGGCAAGGAGAAAGTTTTCCTCGATAACTTGCTCGGGTGACCGGGAGGGAGATTCGGTTTGCGCGGCAAGGTCTGTCGCCGTGAAAAACGCTATCGCGAGCGTCAGGGTAAAAACAATACGGGACATGCCAAAAATTTTGAGAATCTTCATCCTGCTGCCCTCCCGCCGTTTTCCATTCCAATCTCATCCAGTATTTCGTTTGTGTGTTCTCCCAGCCCCGGAGCAACCCGCATCGGCGGGATTTCCATTCCCGAAAACAATATCGGCAACCGCAGCAAATCCAACTTCCCGCCTGAAACATTCTCGTCTGGAACCCCGACCCGCATGCCTCGATGCCGCACCTGTGCATTGTCAAAAACCTCCTCCAAATCGGAAATCGGTCCCGCCGGAATCTTCTCCTTCAAAGCCTCTAACAACGCCTCCCTTGACCATTTTGCAATCTTTCCGGTCAGTATGTCGAGCAACTCTTTGCGGTTTAAAACCCTTGCCGGATTGGTGGCAAAGCGTTCGTCACTCGATAACTCCGGCACACCGAGTATCTCGCACAGGCATTTGAACTGCGGATCGTTCGCAACCGCAATTACAACATAACCGTCCCTCGCCTCAAAGGATTGATACGGAACGATGTTGGGATGCTCATTGCCGAAGCGCTTTGGCGGAATGCCCGTAACCAGATAATTCATCGCCTGGTTCGCCAATACCGCAACCATGCAGTCCAACAAGGACATGTCGATGCGCTCGCCCCTGCCGGTGCGCTCACGTTGCGCCAGCGCCGCTTGCACTCCTATCACCCCGTACAAACCGGTGAAAATATCCGCAAAAGCAACACCGACTTTGCACGGAGGACCGTCCGCCTCGCCGGTGATGTCCATCACGCCGCCCATCGCCTGAATCAGCAAATCATAACCGGGATGGCTGGCATAAGGCCCGTCCTGCCCGAATCCGGTTATCGAACAATAAACCAATCGCGGGTTTTTCTCTCGAACGCTCTCATAATCGAGGCCGTATTTGCGCAAACCTCCCGGACGGAAATTTTCTATCAACACATCGGCACGCCCGACAAGCCGATGCGCCGCTTCTCTGTCCTCGTCTTTTCGAAAGTCCAGTATTATGGAACGCTTTGAATGATTGCATGAGTGAAAATACGCCGCATCAAGATTCTTGCCGTCGGCGCCCTCGAGAAAAGGCGGCCCGAAACGACGCGTATCGTCACCCGCAGGACTCTCGACCTTGACGACGTCGGCACCGAGGTCCGCAAGTATCTGCCCCAACCAAGGGCCCGCAAGCACGCGTGCAAGCTCGACGACGCGCAATCCTTTCAATGGTGGTTCGTTCATCTCGCCTTAAAAGAATGCCTGCAATCCGGTCTGTGCGCGTCCCAATATCAGCGCGTGAACATCATGCGTGCCTTCGTAAGTGTTAACCACTTCGAGGTTAACCATGTGGCGCATGACATGAAATTCGTCAGCAATGCCGTTGCCGCCGTGAATGTCCCGGGATGCCCGGGCAATTTCGAGAGACTTGCCGCAATTGTTGCGTTTAATGAGGGAGATGGCCTGCGGGGACGCCTGGTTGCTCTCGAGCAAACGTCCGACGCGCAAACATGCCTGGAGACCCAGCGTGATCTCGGTTTGCATGTCGACAAGTTTCTTTTGTATCAATTGTGTTTGCGCAAGGGGTCGTCCAAACTGTTTGCGCTCGAGCGCATAGCCGCGCGCGGCGTGCCAGCAAAATGTTGCGGCGCCCAGCACGCCCCAGGAGAGTCCGTAACGCGCCTGCGTCAGACAAGAAAGCGGCGCCTTGATTCCAACGGCATCGGGCAGAAGATTTTCTTCGGGAACGAAAACATCTTCCATAATGATCTGCCCCGTCGGCGACGCCCGAAGTCCGAGCTTGTTTTTTATCGGGGGCGTTGCGACCCCTTCCATGTCGTGCGTTAAAATAAAACCCCGGATGTCACCTTCGTGCGACTCGGACTTTGCCCATACAATTAACACATCGGCAACCGGCGCGTTCGATATCCATGTTTTCACTCCCGACAGACGATAGCCGCCCTCGGCTTTGCTCGCACGCGTTTCCATCGCGCCCGGATCGGAACCGGCGCCGGGTTCCGTCAAACCGAACGCACCGACATATTCACCGCTCACGAGTTTCGGCAGAAATTTCTCCCTTTGCTCCTCGCTGCCGAAAGTCTGAACGGGAAATATCACCAGCGCCGATTGCACTGAAAGACTGGAACGATAAGCCGAGTCGATGCGCTCGACTTCATAATCGACCAATCCCTGTGCAACATGCCCGGCATTGCTGCCGCCGTATTTTTCCGGCGTTATTGTTCCGAAGAAACCTAGCTCGCCCATCTCGCGCATGATGTCGCGGTCGAAACGCTCTTCCCTCGCCGCATCGATAATACGCGGAGCGAGTTTTTCATCCGCATAACCGCGTGCCGTATCCCCAATCAACCGCTCATCTTCGCTCAACTGTTCGCGTAGCCGGAAAGGGTCTTCCCAAGAAAACATCAGCGCATCCTTTTTCATCGTTATCAGTGCGGGAGCATAACACTCTTGCAACTCTTACGCAAAACCTACGAACCCTCTATTTCGCGAGCACGTTCCTTCTCATGCCATATCAAATCAAACAAAAATATCGCCAGCGCCATCCAAATGCCGGCGAACACCAACAGGTGCGAGCCGCCAAACGCCTCGGCGTAAACAAAAACCGCCAGCAATAATTGCAGCGTCGGATTAATATACTGCGTGAACCCGGCAACCGTCAAAGAACGCCTGCGAACTCCATAGGTAAATAATAGCAACGGTATTGCCGTCGCAGGCCCTCCCAACGCCAGCAACATCCATTCGCGCAAACCCACGTCCACAGGCGGCAGCCCTGTCATCTCCGGCGCATTCGAGCGCAGCAGCAACCATCCCAACGCAATCGGCAATAGCAACGCCGTCTCAATAAACAAGCCATCAAGATGGTTCACTGCAATCATTTTGCGCAACAACCCGTATAACGCAAAACTCACCGCCAGGGCCATGGATATCCACGGAACAACCCCCAACAGCAGCAACATCGCCCCGACGGACATCGTTGCCAGCAACAGCGATATTATTTGCGCCACACGCAAGCGCTCCGACAGCACCATAACGCCCAACAGCACGCTTACCAACGGATTAATGTAATAGCCTAACGACGACTGCACAACACGGTCGGTCTCTATGCTCCACACAAACACAAGCCAGTTAATCGAAATCAACAACGAAGTTATTATCAAGCCGCCAAGAAGCTTCGGAGTCGTCAAGACAGCATAACAACTGTGCCACCTGCTCGCAAATATCATTACCGGCAGGAGAAACAGGAACGACCAAACCACACGATGCGCAACAATATCAATCGCGGGAACGCCGTCCAGCAGTTTGAACAACACAACGCCGAACGACCATAATAAATATGCGAGAATTAACGCCACCAAGCCGCGAAACGCCTGGCTTTGATGGTACGCAACCGAAGCGTTCATTACGACCTTGGACTCGGCGCTCCGTCCCTGAGCAGTTTGTAAAAGATACTATCAACCAGCGCTTGAAACGATGCATCGACTATGTTCGGCGAAACCCCGACCGTAAACCAACGCTCCCCGTTGCCGTCACGGCTCTCCACCACGACACGCGTGACAGCCTCCGTGCCCGTCGTCAAAATTCGAACCTTAAAGTCAACGAGACTCAGATCACTCATATAGGGAGAATAACGCCCGAGGTCCTTGCGCAACGCCAAATCGAGAGCGTTCACGGGGCCGTTGCCCTCGGCAACAGAAAGCAGGCGTTCGCCCTCAACCGTCACTTTGACCGTTGCCTCGGCAAAAGTAAGAAGAGCGCCGGTGTGCGAGGGACGCCTTTCGACCAAAACGCGAAACGCATCAACGGTAAAATATTCGGGAACCTCTCCCATCAAACGACGCGCCAGCATTTCAAAAGACGCCCCGGCGCCGTCGTAACTATACCCCTCGGCTTCACGCTCTTTCACTGCCGCTAGGATGCGGGGGAGCCTCGAATCGTCGTCATCGAGAAGAATTCCGGCGCCTTTCAAACGCAGCAATATGTTCGAGCGTCCGGCTTGCCCGGAAATCAAAATATCACGGCGGTTGCCCACCGACTCCGGAGCAACATGCTCATACGTGCGCGGATCCTTGCGCACGGCAGAAACATGAATTCCCCCCTTATGCGCAAACGCCGAAGCCCCGACATAAGGTGCATTGCGGGCCGGCGCCTGGTTTAAAATCTCGTCCAAACGACGCGACACCGAAGTTATCGTGCCAAGTCCCTCCGCCGTAACACCGGTTTCAAACTTTTCGGCAAACTCCTCTTTAAGCAGCAAGGTCGGTAAAATCGCAGTGAGGTCGGCATTGCCGCAGCGCTCCCCCAGGCCGTTCAGGGTTCCCTGCAACTGCCTCGCACCCGCCCGTATTGCCGCGAGCGAGTTTGCAATCGCATTGCCCGTGTCGTTGTGCGCATGAATCCCCAGATGCGTCCCCGGAACGCGCTCACTGACCTTTGCGACAATCTCCTCTATCTCGTGGGGCAGCGTTCCGCCGTTGGTGTCGCACAACACAAGCCAACGCGCCCCCGCGCCATACGCCGCCTCAATGCATGACAACGCATATTCCGCATCGCTTTTGTACCCGTCGAAAAAGTGCTCCGCGTCAAACAAGGCTTCCCGTCCGCTCTTTTGAATCGCCTTCATCGAAGAAACGATGCATTCGATGTTCTCCTCGCCGCTCACGCCCAGCGCGACGCGAACATGAAAATCCCAGCTCTTCCCCACAAGGCAGACAGCATCGGCGTTCGCCTGCAAAGTCTCCTGCAGCCCCGGATCATTCTCGACGCTCCTGCCGGCGCGACGCGTCATCCCAAACGCGGTAAAACGCGCGTTTGAAAACTTCTGTTCCGTCGAGAAAAACTCGGTGTCAACCGGATTGGCTCCCGGATAACCGCCTTCAATGTAATCAAGGCCGAGTTCATCAAGCATAGCGGCAATTCGACGCTTCTCCTCCAGGGAAAAATCAACCCCGCGAGTCTGCGCCCCGTCGCGCAAAGTCGTATCAAATAAATATAAACGCTCTCGCTTGTTCGTATTCTCGTTCATGCTCTCTCGCCCGATAGTCGCGCCGACGCCTTGGAGCGCCCGAGCAGCAATAATAGCACTTGTAACTCGGGTCCGTGAGATTTTCCCGTAAGCGCCAGACGCAACGGCAGAAACAATTTCCGTCCCGAGCGGCCGGTTGCGCGTTTTATCTCGGCAATCCACTCGTCATAAGTGCTTTCGTCCCAGGGTTCCGGCGGCAGGCTGCCGTGCGCAGCCGCGAGCAACGCGCCGTCTTCCGCCGCATCGATTGCCGGATCGATGGGCTCGGCGACACATTGCCACCACTCAAGCGCATCATTAAAGCGTGCGAGATTTCCCCGAATGCCGTTCCAGAAACTTTCATCGCCTTCAATGCCAAGTGCCTTGAGGCGGGGCTGTGCGGCGGCAAAATCCATCTCATGCAATAATTTTGAATTCAGCGCCTCGAGCGCGACATCATCAAAGCGCACGGGCGCCCTGGAAAAATTTGAGAGTGAAAAATTCTCCGCCAGTTCCTCTATTGAATGCATCAACTTCGGGTTCTCCGAACTTCCCAACCGCGCAAGCAGACTCGTCAACGCCGCAGGCTCGATGCCGCCCGAGCGCAACTGCGACAAGGACAATCCTTCCAAACGTTTCGATAATTTCGAACCATCCTTGTCCAACATCAACGAATGGTGCGCAAATACGGGCGCATCACCTTCGAGCGCCTCGGTCAGGCAAAGTTGCACGGCCGTGTTTGTCACGTGGTCCGCACCGCGAACAACATGCGTGACATTCATCGCAATATCGTCAACAACGCTCGGCAGCATGTAAAGGTAATGGCCGTCCTCCCGGCGCAGCACCGGGTCCGATAAAGAAGCGGTCGAGAGATTTTGCTCGCCGCAAATCAAATCAACCCACTGCATCCGTTTTGACGGCAGACGGAAGCGCCAATGCGGAAGGCGTCCTTC
>JAPOUT010000123.1 GCA_026708545.1 Hyphomicrobiales bacterium | reverse complement strand
TTATCGGCACAGAATACGGGAAAACGGATGCGACGCCGTTGAAGCGCGCGCCTATGACAACGCTTACACTTGTGCCAAACCGAAACTGCCTGTCGATGTTGATGGCAACGGTCGCAAGCACCCCGCCCTCGGTTATGCTTGATTCGCCGGAGGCAAATTCGATGACGTTGTCATTTCCGAGGATGTTATGGATGCTTGTAGATGACGGTTTCTCGGATTTAAATACGCCTCTAAACCTCCTCCACCGTATATTCGCGCGACCCGTTCCAACTTATTTTCCAACGACTCCCAAACCGCAAGCCTTGAACCATTTGCGGATGAAATGCAACGAGACAGAAACCCTCTTGTCTTCGAACGGATGGGTAGATAATTCCACGTCCTCCTTCTGCTCTTAATTCACGGGTGAGTTTCTGTCCTAACGGATAGGCTGTCTTCGGTTCTGTTCCTAAAATACCTTCGTTGCGTGGCAGTCCTCGCGCATCATGAAACGGGCCCGCAAACTCAGCAAACAATTCTTGGTAAATAACTTCATCCTTGTACATACTAGGCTTTTCCTCACCTGACTTTTCCATTCTGCGTATGTGTTGGTAAGCCACCTCTTCGATGGCAGTATCGTGTTCAAGAGCGCAATACCAAACACCTCGTGCGTCATCATTGAACCGACCAGCTCCCCCCTTCCGAGAAAGGATAAATGCCTTGTGGATAATTCTCGCATCGCCATAAGCCAGTTCTTTGTATGCATCCAGTTTTAACAGTTTGGAGTCTACTCTCTCTCTGATTAGTTTTCGAATAGCCAAATCGTCCTCATCGTCGATAGATAGCGAAAAGACAGGCGACTCCTCGTGTGCGAGACGAAAGGTTTTAACGGGTTCAGATATTTCGACAACGGGTAGCGTTGGAAATGATGTCACATACCACCCAACAATTCATCCGCATAGCGTCGCGTTTTTTCCATCATTGGCAAGCCTCCTTCAACCATGGCATCAACCGGCTTGCGCCCGTGAAACATCGGCAACCTATTGGGCGCAGTCACCCAACGGTCAGCCCTCTCTTTACCAAAGCATGAATGTAACGTATCGTAGAGACCGATGACCAAACCGATACGCGTCAACTGTTCTTGGTTAAACAATTCGCGCCACGTTCCGCTCTTAATCTGTGTCCAGGTTTGGTGATCGACAGCCAACATTTTCTCTGCATCCGAGTCGGCGAGTCCCCACGCTTCAACTGCTTGCACATAAGCTTCGGCGGCAACCCGCGTAACCCGATCTTTGTCATAATCATCGAGACTAGGCTCGGTAGCTTCTGCTAAACCAAGAGCTACTTGCGGCATAATTCAGTCTCCTTCTTCAAAGCGCGCCACATGGTCGCAATGTATAGCACCTTGGGCACATGTCAATTTTCTCCCGATATCCGCTTCGGTATACCGCCCATTCTACCATATAAGTCACAGATTCGTCCAAATTCATGCTGGTATAACGATAATCATCTTTAAGTCATCTATTGGGAGAATGAGGTAAAAACGGCTTAAAGACGGGAAAAACAAGAAAAACCTTCATTTTTGCAATTAAAACATCTTTAATCCTGTTAATAGTAATTCGCTCACTGAAACAGCAACCAAAAAGAAAAAATCCGTCACACGAAGTAGAAACAATGGCATACGCAGGAGAAGTTCCCTGGCATGTCCTCGGACGCAAAGTATCCAACGACCTCACCCCCGAACAGATGGTGAAAGCAGCCGGTGTGGGTTAGGAAGTTCACCAAGCCCCTTCCTATGCCACCTACAACAACAAAATCATCCCTAACGACATTTGCGTGGCCCCGCCAAGCGTGAAGCCCTCGGGAAAGGGAGCGTCTCCGGATATGGTCAACCGACGATATAGGGACTGGTTTAACTTTATTCACGAATCATGCACTCGATGTATACGAAAACAATCCCGAATGCACCCCCTTCCCCAAAACACTGGCATGGAAAAGTATAACCTCGGGGTCATGCGATTGACCATGGGCATCCAATGCAACTTACACCGATGACCCGAAGCGCCATAAAAAAGTTATAGTCAGGTTTTGACTTGCTCTCCGGGCGGCACGCACAATCGCAAACTGTTTTTCGAATAGGGGGAAAGATATTGCAATCCTTGGTTGATTGCCCTGACGGATTAAGGGAAGGCTGCAAGCGAAGCGGCGGAAAAATCGAGAAATCGTGAACGCAACGGGCCCGGCGAAATGACGGACACAGCCCGCAGGTTACCGAAGTTGTTGGTCATCGGTATTTTCCACAACAATCACAAAAAAACGGAGCAATTTGTTGTATTCGTGAAAACTTCCAACGCCATGCAAACACTGATGATGGAAAGAATGGGGAGTGTCTGCCAATCGTCTGCACGAGAAGAGTTCCAGCGTTCCCTTCTATGGCTACGTGAAGGTCCCCTGTAGCTTTTTCATTATCTGCATGGTTTTTTTGGGCGATCTCGTAACCGGGAGAGTTGCTTCACCGACGGATGACGATCCGAAGTCATTCGTAAAGTGGCAACATCTCCCGGCAACGCCAAGGGCGCACTTGAGGGTCGAAGTCACGGCACTTGTCCGGGACAATGACGGGTTAGAAATTGAAATGCATTGAGAGACTTGCGAGGTAGTCCTCTATTTCGCTGCCTTGCGACGTTGCCAGGCTGGCGGTAAAAGTGTTGTTGTCCCATCGGTAGTCGAAACCGGCGTTGAGATTAAGGGCAACATCCTCGCGTTCACTGACGAGAGGCACGCCCGAAACATTTACGGCCGTTTTCCCGTCAAAGGGAACGCGCAGATGCGCTCCTGCGGAGAAGCTTGCGCGATTTTGCATGCCGAACGACCATTGCTTGTCAAAAGTGAGTCCAACGCGCCCGTCCAAGACATTGCCGTCTTTGATGGAGACAATCTCGTTGCTGGGAGCGACGAAACCGTCGAAACGGACTTTGCTCCACTCGATTTGCGCTTGCGGCACGAAATGTAAGCCAAGCATCTCGAAGCGATAACCGAGTTCACCGGAGAGATTGAAGGCGTTGGCGTCATTCTTGAGTATCATGGATTCTTGCTGCGAGGCGATATCGCTCGAGAAGACGGCGTATTGCGCCTGCGCATCGGCGTAAAAACCTTCGGGCGGGACCCATTGCGCGCCCAGTGCGAAGGTGAACAGGTCGGTGCCGATGCTGCCGTCGTTCTCGCTGTTTCCGGTGGCGGCAACATCCGTGTCCGCCGAGCCGAAGGTGGCATTCGCGCCGAAACGCAATCCCCGGCCCAATCCGTATAACGCGTCGGAATCGAGAGGAACATCAAGCCCGAAACGAATGCGCCTGTCGAGAATCTTATAACTGCTCTTCACGGCTGCGTTGGAGGGTTCGATGTTTGTGTGCACGCCCTCAGACCTTACCCAGACTCCCCCGTTCTCGTCCGCGAGCCAGGCACGACTGCCCAAACGGCTTTGCATGGAGGAAAGCCGGGCGAGTTGAACCAAAGTTGCGGGATAGTTGTTGAAGACCGGAACGCGCGGGGAGAATCCGACCTGCTGCAACGCCCAGCCGTCCAAAGCGGCGTCGTATTCGAAGTCAAAACTGAAGGCTCCGGCAACCAATCTGTCGGAAGTAAACGAATCTTCGTATTGGATCGTAAAGCCGGAATCAATTTCATTGATTTCATCGCCGGAAAACTCGTCAATGAACGGTGGCGGGGTTGGCGCGGTAATGACCGGAATGGTATCGGCCAGTTCGGAAGGAACATCGCCGAACATGTGGATTTCCACCCGCGTCGACTCCGTACCGATGAGTTCGCCTTGTATGTCGAGGGTGTTTATTTGTCCGTCCGTTGGCGAAAAATTCAAGACGACTGTTCCTCCCCTCTCAAAATCACCGGCGACGGTAAGGTTGGCGTCTTCGTTTCCGCGCTGGAAGGTAACAGTTCCGGCTCCGATGAGATCTCCGTCAATGTGATTGTTCCCCCTGACTTCAAGCGTTCCGATATTGGAAAGGTTTCCGCCAATGGAACCGGTTTGGGAGAGGACGAGCCCGCCGTTGTTTCGAACATTTCCCTCGATGCGCCCGTTGTCCCCTCGAACGAATAGGGAAGCATCGGGCTCAATGAGAACGGAGATGTCATCGTGATTTTCGGGGGCGGTAAGGAGGGCGAAGTCGTCAATGAACATGTTTCCCTCATTGTGGGTGACAAAAGTGAAGGCCTGGTCATCATCCATGCCGCCAACGAGTCTCCAGTTTTGGGTGCCGTTTTTATTCAGCCGGTTGAATCCGCTGATACCGTCAAAACTGAAAGTTCCGATTCCTTCGCTATTGATGCCGTCGTCGAGAACGAGGAAGGAGTTCGCAGCCCCTGTGGATATGATGTTGCCGATGATTTGCGAACCGGGGCGAAGGGTTAGCCGGTGTGTTATTCCCGCGTCCATGTTGATGGCCGTGGTTTCGCCTTGGACGCGCCCGCCGACGTCAACATGCACGGTTCCCCTGGGTGTGTTCTCTGGAGCGGGTGCATCGGGACCGAAGACTTGGTCGCGCGTGGCGATGATGCCGTGTCGCCCCTGGACGTTTGCGCCATGAGCAACGGTGATGTTGATATCGCCTTCACCTGCACTGTATGCGCGTATGGCATCCGCGGGGATTGCACCGGTTGCGATGACATCGCCGCCGATGGTTATGTTCATGTCGCCGGTGTTGTGTTCATAGGCCCGTGCGGCAATAACTTCCCGTTCTCGCGAGGCCAGGGTTGTTCCGGACGCGGTCGTTATGTTAAGGCCCGCGGCGCCGTATTGCAGTGCCAGGATGGCATTTCTCTCCGAGGTGATGTTTCCGTTTGTACGGATGTTAATTTCGTTAAGGAGAGATTTTGACTCACTTTCTCCCATAGCGCGGATTCCGTACGTTGATGCGGTAATGTTTCCGGACGTGATGTTGAGAGGGCCCGTGCCCGCGTGCGCCGCTACGATTCCACTGTTTTGCTTTGATACGATGTCCCCATATGCCCGAACGGTTATCTCCCGTGTGTCGCCAACTGCTTCAATGTCGATGCCCTGCCGTTCGCTGAAGATTCTTCCGGATGCCGCCAGCGTCGCGGAGATGTCGCCTTTACCTGCCATAAAGAGCGCAACGCCGTCATGACCGGTATAATGCGTCCGGGTGCCTATGCTTCCGGCAACATGGACATCAAAGTCCCCTTCTGCATCGGCATTGTAGTTCTGAACAATGATTGCCCGCATGTGTTGTGCATAGACCACGCTTCCTTCGGCAACCCGAACGGAAACATCGCCCGTTCCTTCAGGATTTACAAGAACGGCATTCCCGGTTGAGTAAACATTCCCGGAGATGTCGATATCCACACCACCGGAATTCCGGGAGGTGTGTAGATTAATGCTTCCTTTTGTGGTGTTTACATCGACCGAAGAGAGAACTTCGCCGGCTACATCAAGGAGGACGTCGCCGGTGCCCTGGTGATGTATTCGAATGCCTTCGCCGACCGAATGAATGTTTGCATCGGTGCGCAGGTCAACGTTACCGGTCTGTTCCCCCGTCTCAATGCTGATGCCTCTGCCTTGTGTGAAAAGATTCATGTTTTGCGAGAGGGTGACGTCGGCGTCTCCCCTGCCTTCGTGCTTGAGGGAGATGCCATGGCTTCCGGTTGGCACGTCCTCGGTGCCGATGTCCCCGCTGGCGGAGATGTCCACACCGCCACTCGCGCCATCCTCCGTACTTGTGGTTTTTGCGTAGATTCCAAAACCTTTTGCCGATGTGATGGTTGCAGAATCGGCAAGCGTGACGGCCAAGGCGCCGGTGCCGTTGTGCTCAACCCGGATGCCGTCGCCCTGCGCGCGAATATCCCCTTTGGAGTTGGTGAGACGGACATCGCCGCTCCCATGGTGTTCAACGAAGATACCTGACTTGCCGTCCTCGCCGGCCGTTTGAAGCGTTGCCTCAAAATCGGCTTGGATGCCCGCGGAGCCGGAAGAGCCGTAGAGTTCAAGAGCGTTACCGTCGTCGACGAAAACGCCGAAGGGGCTGGTTTGTGTTACGATAAGCTGCTCGCCGCTTCCCGCTTCTTGTCTTTGTGTAACATCCGATTCGCTATCGAGTGCACCGGAGCAAACGTAATGGGCGGGGGTATTTGTTTCAACGCATTCGCCAGCGCGGGAGGCCGTATCGAAGCATAGCAACGTGCCGAGCGCCAACATTGATGTTGACGCGAGAGCGGGCACGCGAGTGAGGATGTTTTTACCGATTTTGCGCAAGCTTCCGCCGCGCAACGTGAATTCGTTGCGAGAATCGTCGTGTGATATTGGCACGGGTGTGCTCCTTTGTGGATGGCAAGGGATTTGCGCACATATGACGCTCAATGCCACAGGCGAACACCGACCTGAAAAAACAGACTACAGAAGCCGGGCGGCGATGTCAACAAAAAAGTTAAAAAAAGTTAAAGTTTTTAGAATCCGGAGGCATTAAATCGAGTCATTGGCTCATCAGACAAAATTTTAAAATTTCGTTTGGGTCGTACGGCCGACCAATCAGCGCCTGCAGAACCGAATCAGCAAGCGAGCCTTCATGTCACCAAAGAAAGAAGCGGCAGGGCAAGGCTATTTTTCAGGTGTGAGATTACCCTGCCGCCCCGTTCATGTTAAGGGCATCTCCATCCGTACCGCGAGTTTTTACATCGTTTCCTTTCGCCGATGACGCCCGCTTTCGTTTTCCTTGTAATTCTCATCTCCTGCTTTCAGCCCTCTGCTATTGGTTGCAATACCAATGAATCACAACTCGCACACCCCACCAAAAGGTTTTTGCGAATGTCCACCACGACATCCCTGTCGCCGATATTGCAACTTTCCATCGGCGCTACACGTCATCATCATGAATGAAGAGCGTGAAAGTTGGAATCTTTCCAATTTTAAAACCGGAAGGCACTTTGTTAATTGTGACATCAATCGTTTCCGACCATTTATCGTTATCTTGACGCACCTCAAGAGTTAATTCCATATGGGAATTGTTCGATCTATGCGGCCACCAACCTCCTAGTATGGCATCTGACCCTTGATGCGTCTGACGCAACTCAACCCTGCGTTCTACGGAACAATTTACATGGGACAAATTGCAGGTGGAGCGATTATACGTAGCATGACCTGCTGAAGTCCATCGGAAGCCCAAGCCTTCATTCGGCGGCAAAGGCGGATGGACAAAAAGCCCCATATCCAGGAAAATCCTGGCATTGGCCGAGTCCCTCTCGTAAGAGACTGTGCGCTCGATGTCAAAACTCACTGCATGCTTTTGATCATCGGGAATCTCAACCCTCCAGGAAGCTTTGTCGCCGAGCCTGAAGCCCGGCGGCAGGTTGTCACCGTCGATTTC
>JAPOUT010000009.1 GCA_026708545.1 Hyphomicrobiales bacterium | reverse complement strand
GCGCTTGCCGCGTCCAAGTCCTGGTCATAGTCCCCGACCTCGTCAAATTGGCGCATGCGCGTGTCGATGTCGGTGAAGATCGCCTTCATGTCCTCGTGCGAAGCCAGACTCTCCACCACCACCACCAAACTCGGTTTGTTTGATGAAGCGCGGACCAATCCCCAGCTTCCGTCGTCCAGCACAAAGCGGATGCCGTCCACCTCGATAGTCTCGACGATTTTACGCCCGGCGATGCTCCCGTCGCGGCGTGCCAGGCCGGCATACTCTTTCGTTACCGCTTCGATAACCGCGTGCTTGCGCTCGTCGGGACAGTAGGCTCCCATCGTCGGTGAGACGAAACTTTTTTCCAATCCGTCGTAGAGTTCGCCAAGCGTTTTTTCTCCGCGGCAGAGCAGTTCGCACAATAACACCGCCGCCAGCATTGCATCATCGTATCCGTGTCCGATGGGTTCGGCGAAAAAAAAGTGTCCGCTTTTTTCAAAACCCGCCAACGCTCTTGTTTCCGCCATTCGGCGCTTCATATGCGAATGCCCGGTTTTGTAATACTCGACGCTTGCGCCATGTTGCCGGAGGACAGCGTCGCGTTCGAAGATGCCGGTGGTTTTGCTATCAACGATGAAATGCGCGCCTTCGTTGTGCGATGCCAGCGACCGTGCCATCAACAATCCGATTTTATCCGCGAAGAGAACGCGTCCGCGTTCGTCGATAACGCCGCAGCGGTCTCCGTCGCCATCGAAGGCGAGGCCGAAGTCGGCGCCTTCCTGCAGCACCATTTCACGCAGGGCCTCCAGCATGTCGAAATGTTCGGGGTTTGGTTCGTGGTTCGGGAAGGATGGATCCGGTTCGCAGTCCATGGCGATGACGCGTGCACCGAGTCGCCGGAGCAATTGTGGCGCGAAGATGCCGGCGGTTCCGTTTCCGCAAGCGGCAACGAGGCGGAGACCCCGTGTGAACCCGGGGCGCGCGGCGAGGTCGTCAAGGTATTTCTCCTGGATGCCTTCGACGCGACGGTAGATTCCGCCGGGATGCGGGGAGCATCCATCTTCGAGCGTAATGTCGCGCAACCGTGCCATCTCGCCGGGTCCGAAGGTGAGCGGGTGTGCCGCGCCCATTTTGAATCCGGTCCATCCGTTCGGGTTGTGACTGGCGGTGACCATTGCAACGGCATCGGCCTCAAGGGCGTTTCGTGCGAAGTATGCGGTCGGGGAAAGTCCGAGCCCGATGTCGAGGACTTCCATGCCGGCACTGACAAGTCCAAGCGCGAGGGCTTGCTGGATGGCGAGGGAGTAGCCGCGAAAGTCACGCCCGATGACGATGCGCTGCGGCGCTGCGTCGGAGGTTTTGGAGGCTTGCTCGCGCAGGAATGCGCCGAGTCCGAGTCCGAACCTTTGTACGCCGAGCAGGTTGATTTCCTCGGGATAACGCCATCGTGCGTCATAATCTCGGAAGCCTCGCGGTTCAATGACGGGAACGCTTTCGCGCACGAGAAAGTCATCAAGGGGAATGTCGGCTAGAGGAATGTCGGATGCGTTTGGGGGCATGATTTCGCTTTCTATTGTATGGTTGCGAGCACGCGCTCACCGGCAGCTTGCAATTCAAAGCGGTAAGTATAGGCGGTTAAGAGAAAAAGAAAAATTGCGCCCCAAGCCAGAATTCCCTTGATGAGAAAACCGGCGTTGAAACGACGCACCGAAACCCAGGACAGCAATCCTATCGGAAACAGCACCCACGCATAACCATGCGGTTGCCCCGTTTCTTCCCGAAAATGTATCACCACGACGAAAGCCAGGGCGATAAACGCAACCAATGCGATATCGAGCCACATCCAAATCCTGCCATCTCTGTCAAAATGCCGTGACATGTTTTTCATGCATCGTTCCGTGTTGTGAATGATTCCACCTAATATATCCCAGATTTCCCCGGGCCGCTTGCACTTCGAGCAAAATCGACTACAACAAACCGATGCACCGATGCTTGCCAGGAGAGAGGTGACGGGGTATTTTCCACAAGAAAGAAAGAGGGAAATACAAAAAACCGCTATTTTGTTGTGTGAAATATGGACGACCAATCGATGAAATTGCCGAAGTCATTGCCCCGCTTTGAGCCGGGATGGGTCTGGCTGGCGGGGGCGGGTCCGGGTGATGCGGGATTGCTGAGTTTGCATGCGCTTCACGCGCTGGGACAGGCGGATGTCGTCGTGCATGATGCGTTGGTGAGCGCCGAGGTTCTTTCGCTGGCACGTTCGGGCGCGAGGCTGGAGTATGCCGGCAAGCGCGGCGGCAAGCCGTCGCACTCGCAGGGGGGCATATCCTTGCGGTTAATTGAGTTGGCCCGGCGGGGCGAGAGGGTGTTGCGTCTCAAGGGGGGCGATCCGATGTTGTTTGGGCGCGGTGCCGAGGAGGCTTTGGCGCTGCTTTCGGCAAAGGTTCCGTTTCGCATCATTCCGGGCATCAGTGCGGGGCTGGGGGCGATGGCGTGCGCGGGGATTGCGCTGACGCACCGGGACTATACCCACGCGGTGACATTTTTGACCGGACACAATATGACGCAGTCGGAAAATTTAAGCGCGCCGCCCTTGAACTGGAACGCGCTCGCGACAGGATCGCCGGTGCTGGTGATTTACATGGGGTTGAGCAATTTGGACGCAATCGTCGAGCAATTGCTCTCAAACGGACGTTCGCGCGAAGAGCCTTTGGCGATAGTGAGCGAGGTTTCCCTTCCCGGTCAGCGTGTTCTGGAAACGAATCTGGGAAACGCCGTTGCCGATGCCAAAGCCGCAAACATGCCGACGCCTGCGCTTTTGGTGGTGGGAGAGATTTTACGTCTGCGCGGGCAACTATGCCCGGGCGAATCGGTAGAGGAAGAAAAGATTTCCCGGGTCGTTTAAGCTTGCGCCGATTTTTGCGCGCGGCGTTGCGCGTTGCGGCCCGCCCCTCCTTGCCGTTTCCGGGTTAGGGGCAGCCGGGCGGGGAGTTGTTCGAGAATCTCCTGGCGTTGTTGCGGCTCAAGGCTGCGCCAGGCGGAGATTTCCCCGGATTTCCTGCCGCAACCCTTGCAAAATCCGCTGGTCATATCGATTTCGCACACGCCGATGCAAGGGCTCTCGATTCGCGTCTCGAGGTCGTTGTCGGATTTAACAGCCACTTTGGAAATATCTCTGCTCAACGAGTTCGCGTGCGGAGGCATCGCGCAGGGCGTCTTGCGTTCGAGTTGTTCAACAACTGAGTCCCAGTTGTTCGCAATATTTCTGCTCAATGAGTTCGCGCGTGGGGGTGTCGCGCAGGGCGTCATTGCGTTCGAGCCGGTCGACAATCGAGATGCCGTCGTTCGCGATGGCAGTGATATCCGCGCCGCTATCGAAGAGGAGTCGGAGGAGGGCTTCGCTGGTCGAGAATTCCGCGGCGGCGAGAATCGGCGTGAGTTCTTCATTGGAGCGCGCTTCGATATCCGCGTTGCGCTTGAGCAACAACGTCGCGCTAACAGGAGAGGAGGCATTTGCCGCGGCCCAGTGCAACGGCGTGAAACCGTTATTGTCCTGGAACTCAATATCCGCGCCCCGGTTGAGCAGCAACTTTACAACCCCGTCGCCGATATTGAAGCCGGCGGCGATGTGGAGGGGATGCGCGCCGTCCCTGTCCGTCGCGTGGATGTCGGCGCCCTGGTTGAGCAGCGCGATGATAATACGCGAATCCGTTGTGAATCCGGAGGCAAGGTGCAGAGGTGTCCAGAGAAACTCCGGCTCAACGATGTGGATGCTCGCACCGTTTTGGATCATGTTCTCGATCTCTTCCGCGTTGGTTTGCTTCCAAAATTCCGGAGTGACAAGCCTCTGATCGGCGTGCGAGGGCGCTGGGGCGAGTATGCCGGCAAGCGCAAGTGTAAAGATGGTTAGGCTCAAAAAGAGTTTATTCATTGATTGGCGTCCTCTGAAACAATACCATGGGTCGGATTCGGCAGTATATCAGGATTATTTTGGCGGCGTAAGACCTCGGCCTCAAGCAATTTCGCAGACTTGACTATCTCATGTTCCAGGAGGGTTTGCAACGGGGTTTTGCCGTATTTGTCGGTGATGGCGTAATCGGCGCCGTACTTGAGGAGAAGTTCTATAATCCTCGAATCCCCCCGCCGGGCGGCCAAATGCAGGGGGGTGGCGCCGTTGTTGTCGAGGGCGTTGACGTCCGCGCCGCCGTTCATCAGCGCCTCCATGACCTCAACATGGGGAGATTCGTGGACCGAGATGTGCAGGGGCGTCCAGCCGTCCTCGTCCTGGACGTTGATGTCGGCGCCCAGATGCAAAAGCGCGACCGTCATGGCGGGGTCCTCGTTTACCGTCACCGCCCAATGCAGGGGCGTGAGCCCCAATTCGGCGCGTGCGTTTAAATCCGCGCCGTTTTTCAAGAGGAGTGTAAGTTTATGCGGTGATGTTGCCTGCGCTGCGGCAACGTGCAACGGTGTTCCTTCCGAGGCGTTGCGCGCGTTGACGTCCGCGCCTGCTTGCAACAGAACCCGTCCTGCTCCGACGTCCTTGCCGAAGGCCGCCCATAAATGCAACGGCGTCGCCCATTCTTCATTCCGTTCGAATACATCGCCGCCGCGCTCAAGCAGGAACTCGACATGTTTGGCTTCGGCGTCTTTCCAAAAGTCCGGCTCCAGGAGCGCTTCGCCCAGCCGCTCTTGCGCCTGCGCGGGCGCGAGCGCCGCAAGCGGCAACAAAAGGGAAAGAATGGCGAACCGAAACATTTTTGAATCTCACGTGGCTGTAAGGACGAGACATGCCGCAAGCAGGAAGCCGATCTCGGCGAATATCTGGCTTGCGCCGAGGACGTCGCCCGTGCGTCCGCCGAGTTGCAACTTTGCCCAAAGGGACAATCCTGCGAGCATTGCGCCGCCCAGGAAGACTGCCAGCACGACGCCTTTCACACCCAATAATATCACACCGGGCAGGATTCCCAATAAAGCCGCAACGGCAAGCGCGGAGTTCGGGGGTGTTTCCAGGAGCGTTGCACTCAAGCCGTCTTCACGGGCGTCGGGAAGCGCGCGCGCGAGAAATCCCATAGCGGCGCGGGAGAACGCGCCCGCACCGACCAAGGCAACGGCGGCGAAGAAGGGCGAGATGTCTCCCAGAGCCGTAAGAGTTGCCAGTCGCAGCAAAAAGCCGAACAGCAAGGCTGCAACCCCGAAAGTGCCGATGCGGCTGTCGTTCAAAATCTCAAGGCGCTGTTCTTGTGTTTGTCCGCCGAGGCTGTCGGCAACGTCGCCGAGTCCGTCTTCGTGGAGGAGTCCGGAACTCGCAATGTAACACGCCAGCGCGAGAAGTGCGCAGACCATCGCGGGCAGTCCGGACATGTCGGCGAGGAGATAGACCGCGGCACCGATCGCGCCGAGGATTCCTCCTATCACCGGAAAGGAACGGACATCCAGTGCATCCGTGTCTGCCTCCGACGTTCTCGCCCCGGGCAGGATGGTGAGAAAGCGCCAGCCGACGCGGAAGCCTTGCAGCAGTTCGTCGGGCGACCATCCTTGCGAGGAACTATCGGGCGAAGTGTTCGGAGTGTTCATTGTCATTGGTTGCGTTGTCGTTTGGTTGGTTGTAATCCAAGCATAGAGCAATTTTTCCCGGAGGAGTATACGCCATGAATGCAGAATCGAACCTGCCGCGCAATTTTACCGATATTCTCGCGTTGATGGATGCGCTTCCTTGCGTTGACGAGGATGCCCTTGCGGCAACCCGTGCGCGGGACGCCTGCCTGACGAAACCGGCGGGATCGCTCGGGAGGCTGGAGGAACTCGCGCAGTGGTTGTCGGCGTGGCAGGCGATGTCTCCGCCGGTGCTGGAGGCTCCCGTTGTGTTGGTGTTCGCGGGCAATCACGGGGTGGCGCATCGGGGGGTGTCCGCCTATCCCGCCGAGGTCACCGAACAGATGGTTTCGAACTTCGCTTCGGGCGGTGCCGCAATCAACCAGCTTGCTTCGCATCACGGGATGGTGTTGCGGGTTATTCCCCTGGATTTGGAGACTCCCACGCAGGACATGTCGATAACGGCCGCGATGAGCGAATCGGAGTGCGTTGACGCTTTTATTGCGGGAATGTCCGCGCTGCCCGAGCGCGTCGACCTGTTGTGTTTGGGGGAGATGGGGATAGGCAACACGACGGCCGCTTCGGCCTTGTGTGCGGGGTTGTTTGGCGCGGACGGCGGCGATGCCGACGTGCCGCGTTGGGTCGGGCCGGGCACGGGCGTTGAAGGCGATGCCCTGGCGCGCAAGCGCGAAGTTGTCGGCGAAGCGGTTGCACTGCACGGGACGGCGGCGAGGGCGTCGGCGCTGGAAGGCTTGCGCCGGCTCGGCGGACGCGAGTTTGCCGCCATCGCTGGCGCGGTTTTGCAGGCGCGTCTTCGGCGCGTTCCCGTGGTGCTGGACGGTTTTGCAACAACGGCATCGGCGGCGGTGCTGTCTTGCCTGCGCGAGGATGGTTTGGCGCATTGTGTTGCGGGACATCTCTCGTCGGAGCCTGCACACCGGCTTTTGCTCGAACGTCTCGGCCTCAAGCCTCTGCTCGATTTGAACATGCGCCTGGGCGAAGCATCCGGTGCGGCGGTGGCGGTCGGCCTGGTCCGGTGCGCGGTCGCGCTCCACACGGGCATGGCGACTTTCGAGGAAGCCGCAGTGTCGGGCAAGTTGGCAGATTAGCGTGCACTCAGCAGATAATCGTCATGAATATCTTGCCGGTTTTCTCCTAAAGCGGTTTTCTATTCGTTTGTGAGAGTTTGGGGCATGATGTGTTCGATTGTGTAATCATTTATGGACGCTTGTTCCTTGCGTCCAAAGTTTTCGAGTCGTCCGAGCCGGTAATTCTGGTTTCTGCAACAGTAGAGGTTTCGTTATTTAATTCTTTCCTTAAATTCTTTGTTAGAAGGAAAGCGCCTGTAAAATGGCATCGAAAGGAAATACCTCATCACACTCTCCTGCGAACTACGGTTCCGAGATTTATTTCGAGGGCTTATATGTCAAAATGTCGAGAATAAGCAAACCTTCGAATTCACTGGTTGCTACCGGTTGTGGTGGATGTAGAAGGGGTGCCTATAATCGCGTTTTTGTCTAGGAGGATAATTTGAGGCTGGGTTGCATGAGTAGGAGAAGAATTGTTGCTGGTAGACAGTATCACAGTGACAATTCCAAAAGACGCAGCAATAATCAATCCGGCGATTCCTACAAATCCCCAAGTATGTCTGTCCGCTTTGTCCTCTAACCTATCGAATCTCTTGTCGATAGCAGTGTGGCGCTTTTCACAATGAGCCTCGTGGTCCCGGAGAACTTGCATAGCTTCATCCTGTTTTTGTTTTTTCTCTTCTTCCTGCATTATACAACTCTACAAATTAACAAAAACGAACCACACCGAACGAGTTATTCACCTGTCTCGTCC
>JAPOUT010000063.1 GCA_026708545.1 Hyphomicrobiales bacterium | reverse complement strand
CCGCCCGATTCGAAAAAAACCGCCGCTTTCCGCGGTTTTTTAAATCTCCTGAAACCCCGCGCATATCGCCGAAAATCCCCTCAAAACCATGTAAGTTCCCGGTTTTCCCGGAAAAAAAGCTTGAGATCCGGTCGGAACCGGGGCCTGATGACCATCGTCTGCAGACCAACCCAAAGGACACCCCGGCATTTCCAGCGATTTGCCGGGGTGTTTTTTTGGAGCGAATCGATGTTAAATGTCTAATATCACCGACATAAAGAATTATCCGAATTCTACAACTTTTGTGCCGCATCGTGCGGAACTTATGGTGTGTTGTGGGAATTGGGACGGTTATCCGTTTAATCTTGGAAGGATAATGTTAAACGGAATTTCTGATTACATGCTTGGTGCGAATACGGTGTGGAGCAGCATAAAATCAAAAGAATCATGGAAGTAGGGTTACTCTGGAATAACGGTCGCTGTCGTGGGATTTGCCTCCGTTGAAATAGTGGTTTGATTTTTGCCGGATAATTTTTGGAAGGTTGGAATGGGAGAATCTATCAATTCATAATCCAAGCTATCACGCTAATACCGTCTTTGTGGACTTGTCGGGCGATTTAAATTTAACCGCTGACTTGCTTCTTTCCAAATAAAAATATGAAACGATGCGGCGGCTATGAAACTTGCTAGCGAGCCGTTCCTTGCGCCATCCGCAAAGACGATATTCTGCTTGATTTCGACGATATTTAAGATGCCTCGGCGATTTACTCACGCGTCAACCGAAAAAATAACTCACGCGGGTCATCAAGCGCTTGAATTCATCCGCGGAATCGAATAGAAGTAAATCAGAGGGATGGATGTAGGGTTTCCCGTTTTACCTAACGAGAAGGAAACAACCATGAGCCTGCTTGCAGAAAAAATGTCGCGTGTGAAGCCGTCGCAAACTTTGGTGGTGACGCAGAAAGCCCGGGAGTTGCGTGCTCGCGGCGAGGATGTCATCGGACTGGGTGCGGGCGAGCCCGACTTCGATACTCCCGACAACATCAAACAGGCGGCGATGGATGCAATTCGCCGCGGTGAGACGAAGTACACGACCGTTGACGGCATCACCGAATTAAAAGAGGCCATCTGCGCGAAATTCAAGCGCGAAAACGATCTCTCCTACGAAACCAAGGAGACGCTGGTCGCACCCGGCGGCAAGCCGGTCATCTACAATGCGATGATGGCGACGCTGGACCCGGGCGACGAAGTTTTGATACCCACGCCTTTCTGGGTTTCCTATCCCGACATCGTCACACTGTGCGGCGGCACCGCGGTGTTGATGGAAACGGACATGAAAGACGGTTTCAAGTTGCGCCCGGAAACTTTGGAGCGCGCGATAACACCGCGCACAAAGTGGTTCATTCTCAACAGCCCGAACAATCCCAGCGGCGCCGGATACACGCGCGCCGAGATTAAGGCGCTCTGCGATGTTCTCGAACAACATCCGAACGTCTGGATCTTGAGCGACGACATGTATGAGCATCTCGTCTACGACGATTTCGTATTTACGACTCCGGCGCAGGTTGCCCCCAACCTGAAAGGTCGCGTGCTGACGATGAACGGGGTCTCGAAGGCATATGCCATGACCGGCTGGCGCATCGGCTACTGCGGCGCTCCCGAGGAACTGATTGCGGGGATGCGAAAGGTTCAATCGCAATCAACGTCGAATCCGTGCTCGATAAGCCAGTGGGCGGCGGTGGAAGCGCTCTCCGGCACGCAGGACTTCATCGCCGAGCGTGCCCTGCGTTTCAAAGAGCGCCGCGACCTGGTCGTCGGCATGCTTAACAATGCCGAAGGCATCGCCTGCCCGACGCCCGAGGGCGCCTTCTACGCCTATGCTTCATGCGCGGATGCGTTGGGACGCACAAGCGCGGGCGGTTCGAATCTTTCGACCGACGCCGACTTTGCCACCGCCCTATTGGAAGAAGAAAAAGTCGCGGTGGTTCACGGGACGGCGTTCGGCGCGTCGCCCTTCTTCCGCGTGTCGTATGCAACCTCCACGGAAGCGTTGGAAGAAGCTTGTCTTCGGATTCAACGTTTTTGTGCGGGTTTGTCCTGAGGGGATGCCCCGTCAATGAAAAAGAGGTTAACATGAAGATCAATATCGGAATTCCGGCAAAAGAGCGCGAGAAGGTTGCCAAGGGCCTCTCGCATGTTTTGGCGGACACCTACACGCTCTACTTAAAGACGCATGGTTACCATTGGAATGTAACCGGCCCGATGTTTACGACTCTCCACCAGATGTTTGAAGAGCAGTACAACGAGCTCTGGCTGGCCACCGACCAGATAGCCGAGCGCATTCGAGCGTTGGGAAGCAAAGCCCCGAGCGGATATCAGGCGTTTGCACGCTTGAGCGCCGTCAAAGACGAAGGTGATTCGCCCGATGCGACCGCAATGATATCGGCGTTGGTCTCCGGGCATGAAACGCTGGTTCGAACGGCTCGCAAAGTCATGCCCGTAGCGGAAAAGGCCGGCGACGATGTCAGCGTCGACCTTCTCACCCAGCGCATGGAAAGCAGCGAAAAAACCGCGTGGATGCTGCGTAGTTTGCTGGAATAGCCCGATTTACACGAAAAAGTGACCGTGCGGGTTTCGCATGGTGCCGTGATAGCGTATAATTGGAAAAATCGAGAAAGCGCCACAACAAAGGAGGCAGCCATGTTGATACGATCGAAACGCTCTTGGGAACTTCCCGAATCCATGGTGACGGACGAAGCCGTGTTTTTTAACCGGCGAAAGTTTCTCACCGGCTCTATGGCAACGGCGGGCGCCGGCCTGCTTGCCGGGTGTGCACCGCCGGTGAGGGCTGAAGTGGACCCGAGTGCGGACCTCTATCCGGTGCCGAACAACCCCGCCTACACGGCCGAGCGCGCCATCGCTCCCGAGAGCATCACTGCCTATTACAATAATTTCTACGAGTTCAACTCGCCTTATGACTTCAGTTTCTCCAAGAACATTGCGGATGAAGCGCAAGCGTTGCCGATACGTCCGTGGGAGATTCGCATTGAAGGCGAAGTCGAGGAGGATTTCACCATCGGCATTGATGATTTGCTCAGCAAGGTCTCGCTGGAAGAGCGCATTTACAGGCACAGGTGCGTCGAGGCATGGTCAATGGTGATTCCGTGGTCCGGCTTTCAGATGAGCGAACTGGTTAAACTGGCAAGGCCGCGGTCTTCAGCGAAATACGTCTATATGGAGACTTTCCTCAATCCGGATGTCGCTCCCGGACAAACGCGCAAGTCCTATCCATGGCCTTACCGCGAAGCCGTCACCATGGAAGAAGCAACCAACGAACTCGCCTTTTTGGTCACGGGCGTCTACAACAAGCCGATGCTGAAGCAATACGGTGCGCCGTTGCGTTTGGCTCTGCCGTGGAAGTATGGATTCAAATCAATTAAGTCGATTGTGCGCTTTCGCTTTGACTCCTTCGAGCCCAAGACCTTCTGGCACGACACCGCCCCGCGCGAATACGGCTTTTGGGCGAACGTGAATCCCGATGTTCCCCATCGTCGCTGGTCGCAAGCAACCGAGCGCGACATCGGCACGCGCGAACGATTCCCGACGAAATTGTTCAACGGTTACGGCGAACAGGTCGCGCACCTTTACGCGGACATGGGGCATTTGGGCAAAGCCCTTTATCGTTGAGGCTCGACATCGAGGGACACGTCCAGCGCGGATGACGAATGCGTCAACGCGCCGATGGAGATGACATCGACGCCGGTGCGCGCAACCTCCCCCGCCCGCGCCGGGTTGATGCCCCCCGACGCCTCCAGTATTGCCCGGGACCGGGTGATTTCCACGGCGCGTTTTAGTTCCTCAACATCCATGTTATCGAGCAGGATTTTTGTTGCGCCTGCTTGCAGGGCTTCCTCGAGTTGTTCGAGACCGTCCACCTCGACTTCAATGGCGACCATGTGGCCGGCGGCGGCTTGCGCGTCCCGAACAGCGGAAGCGATTGCGCCGTTTTTATCGCCGCTTCGCAACGCGAGATGGTTGTCTTTGATGAGGATCGCATCATCGAGTCCGAAGCGGTGATTGACTCCCCCGCCGACGCGCACGGCATATTTTTCCAACACGCGCAATCCGGGGGTGGTTTTGCGGGTGCATGAGATGCGTGCGCCGGTGCCTTTGACGGCCTCAACGGCGCGTGCGGTTGCGGTTGCGATGCCGCTCAGACGTGCGAGAAAATCGAGAGCGGTTCGCTCGGCCGCGAGCATGGCGCGCGCGTTTCCCTCAATGCGTAAAACAAGCCCGCCGGCATCAACGGCAGCACCTTCGACGCAAACGGCTTCAACGGAAAGATCCGCGTCGAGCAGTTGAAACGCGAGCATGGCGGCGTCCATGCCGGCAATAATGCCGCTTTCACGCGCAACCAGGCGCGCACGCGCGGTTGCGTCGGGAGAAACCAACGCATTGGTGGTGATGTCACCGATTCGCCCGAAATCTTCCTTGAGGGCATTGCGCACGACGGGCTCAAGCAACAGCCGCGGCAATGTCGGAGTCGCGCTTCGACTCATAGGGAGATCGGCTGTTCCTGCGGCAGGGAGGATGCCTGCCCGGCGATGTCTTCCGCCTGTGCGAGAGTGATGGCCGAGCGTTGCGGCGGCAGCGTCGCGGCGGCGGCATCAAGACGAAAGTGGCAGCCCCTGCTCTCCCGTCGTTGCAGAGCGGAAACGGCAATCAGCAAGGCGGCGGTCGACATGTTCGAAAGCCGTCCGCCGGCCCGGGATTTCCGCTTCCATTGCAAAAGTTTCCCGCAGGCAAAACGCAAGCCGGACTCGTCGCGCTCGATGCCGACGCGCCGGCTCATAAGATCGCGCAGTTGCTCGATGTCTTTGTCCTCGGCGCCATTGTCCTCGGGAATGTCATCAATGCAGGGCAAATCGAAACGGGTGAAATCCGCGCCGTCGTCTTTACGGTCGCGGGCGATACGCTTGGCGAAAACAATCGCCTCGCCCAGGGAATTTCCCGCTAGACGATTGGCACCATGGCATCCGCTTGAGGCAACCTCGCCGCATGCCCACAGGCCGGGCAGGGATGTTCGCCCGTTTGCGTCAATGGCGATGCCGCCCATGTGGTAGTGCGCCGCCGGCAGCACGGGAAAGGCTTCCCGACACGGATCGATTCCGGCGCCGCGGCAGGCCCGCAAGAGGGCGGGAAAGCGCGCGGACAAATCCTTGATGCCGCGCGCGTCAAGAAAGACGGGACCAAGCTTGCGCTCGCGCTGGATGGCGCGCGCGACGACATCGCGCGGCGCGAGTTCGCTCGAAGGATGGACACGGCGCAAAAAACGCGTGCCTTGCCTGTCGAGCAGGACGGCCCCGTCGCCGCGCAAAGCTTCGGTCGCGAGCGGAAGCGGGTCGCCGCCGGTGTCGATGGCGGTCGGATGAAACTGCACAAACTCCATATCGGAGAGGACGGCGCCGGCGCGTGCCGCCATCGCAATGCCTTCGCCGCGCGATGCCGCCGGATTCGTGGTGAAGCGGTAGAGTTGTCCGATGCCGCCGCATGCGAGCACGGTGCGCCGCGCGCGGATGCGAACGGCTTTGCCGTCGCCGTCTCTTGCGAGAACACCGGCGACGCGCCCCTGCGCAAGAAGAAGGTCACGCGCTTGAACTCCCTCCAACACGCGTACGTTCTTGCAACGTCGAAGCGCTTGAACAAGTATTTCCATGATGGCGTGTCCCGCGCCGTCGCCGCCGACGCGAACGATGCGCGCGCGGCTGTGCGCGGCTTCGCGTCCGAGCGCGAAGCCGCCGTCGTTGCGGTCAAAGGGAACGCCGATGTCGGCAAGATCGCGGACGGCATCAGCGACGCTCTCGCTGAGCAGCCGGGCGCTTTCGGCGTCAACAATGCCGCCGCCGGCTTCGATGGTGTCGCGCGCATGCGCCTGCGGATGATCGTCGGCATCGAAAGCCGCGGCAATCCCCCCTTGCGCCCAGTCGCTGGCACAGCCTTCACCCAAACGATTCGGCGAGAGCAGAAGGACGGGTCCGCGCGCTTGCAACGCGACGCACACGCCTGCCAATCCGGCGCCTATGATTAACGTGCCTGTTTTCATTTTCGGTCAGGAATTGAGCCGGAGCATCCGCTCGATGGGCTTGCGGGCGCGTGCGGCAATGTCCGCGGGTATTTTGATTTCTTCGCGCATTTCAATGAGGCTGTCGAGAATATTTCGGAGGGTGATTCGCTTCATGTGGGGACAGAGATTGCAGGGGCGCACGAATTCGACTTGCGGATATTCGACGGCGAGATTGTCGCTCATGGAGCATTCGGTGACCATGATGACGCGCCCGGGCCGGTGCGCGTCGATCCATTTTGCCATGCCGGAGGTTGAGCCGGAGAAGTCGGCCTCGTGGATGACGTCGGGAGGACATTCGGGATGGGCGATGATGGCGATGCCGGGGTCGCTTTCCCGGTAGGTTCGCAAATCCTGCGCGGAGAATCGTTCGTGCACCTCGCAGCGGCCCTTCCATGCGATGACTTCAACATCGGTTTGCCGTGCGACGTTGCGGGCGAGATATTCATCCGGAATGCACAACACGCGCGGCGCGTTGAGGGATTCGACCACAGCAAGCACGTTCGACGACGTGCAGCAGATGTCGGACTCGGCCTTGACCTCGGCGCTCGTGTTTACATAGGTGACGACGGGAACGCCGGGATAGGCCTGCCGGAGCATTCGCACGTCCTCGCCGGTGACGGACGCGGCGAGGGAGCATCCCGCACGGGCATCAGGAAGCAGTATGGTCTTGTCGGGATTGAGGAGTTTGGACGTCTCCGCCATGAAATGGACGCCGCACTGGACGATGACATCGGCGTCCGCGTTTTGGGCCTCCCGCGCGAGTTTGAGCGAATCACCTGTGATGTCCGCGACGCCGTGGAAGATTTCAGGGGTCTGGTAATTGTGGGCGAGAATGACGGCGCCCCGTTCGCGCTTGAGGACGTTGATGGCGTGGATAAGGGGCGCGTGGAAGGGCCACTCCACCGACGGGATAACGGCCTGGAGACGCTCGTAAAGCGGTGTCATCTCCTTGGCAAGTTCAGGGGTGTATTCGAGAGATGGGGTCATGGTCTGTCACGGGGTTGTTGGTTTCCTGCAGGTATTATACTCAAAATGAGTATTACCCGTTACCGATTCGTATCATATTTCCCTCGCCGGGGCAATAGTGTCAAAAACCAAAATTCATGGACAGACTTGCACGATACTCTTCCACCTCCCCGCCTTGCGCCGTTGCCAGACCAAAAGTGAGGGTGTTACTGTCCCATTCATAGTCGAAACCGGCATTGAGTTCGAGGGCCATGTCCTTGCGTTCGCTGACAAGCGGCACGCTCGAAACGTCCACGACGGTTTTTCCGTCAAAGGGAATGCGCAAATGCGCTCCCGCGGAGAGGCTCGCGCGGTTTTCCGGGCCGCCCGTCCATTGCCTG
>JAPOUT010000006.1 GCA_026708545.1 Hyphomicrobiales bacterium | reverse complement strand
GCGCGACGTTTTTCTCTCGACACACCACCGTGAATAATCACAACACTATCTGCCTCTCCGGTAACCTCGCAGATTTTCGTGTTGAGATAATTCAGTGTGTCACGAGCTTCTGTGAATATCACAATTTTCCGTCGTATACCCCGCTCAGGGTCGTAAACAACAGAAAGATTCAGAATTTGATTCAACTGACGCCATTTTGCGTCCTCTCCAGAATGCCGTAAAGCGCGAGCAAGTTCTTCCAACCCTTTAAGGAGTTCTATTTCAGCCTTCAATTCTTCTATTGTGCGAGCTGCTGTTGCTTCATCTATAATTTGTTCTTCGACTTCTCCCAATTCGTCATCAGGGTCGTCATCAAAATCTTTCTCCTCCCAATCCAGTCCACTATTAAGGCGTTCTTCCAACCTTTTGATACGACGCTTCAAGGACTCGTGAATGGCAGCCGGAGAAGATGCCAGTCGCCTTTGTAGAATTTGTAAAGCAAAACCAACATTGTTGCGTCGCTTGTTATTCACCTCTCCTATTTGGTCTGCACGATTCATTTCTTCGCGGACATATTGTGTCACGGATTTATACAGTTGCATTTCTTTATCGGAAAGATGGTAGGAAGCTGTATAGGCTATGCGCTTGGGAAAAAGAGGTGCTCCGTCAAAATCCCGCAGTTCCTCCTTAATCAAGCGGCGCATCATGTCGGAAACATCCACTTTGCGGGCTTTAGAGCGAAATTCTCTTTCAAACCTGTCCGAATCCAACAGACGCATGAAAAGTTGAAAATCTTCCTCCTTACCATTATGTGGTGTCGCCGTCATAAGTAAAAAGTTTCTTGTGTGTTTTCCAAGCAACTCGCCGAGTTGATAGCGTTTTGTAAATTTCTTCTCGTTACCAAAATAACTTGCCGACATCCGATGTGCTTCATCGCAAACAACCAGGTCCCAAATGTCGGCATCCTTTATCTGCTCGCGCAGTTCCTCTGAGCGCGACAGCATATCAAGCCGGGCAATTATCCTGTGCTTGTTGGCGAAAAAATTATTCTTAGGAGACACATCTTCGCGAGTCAAAATATCAAAATACGTTCCAAATTTCTCCCACAACTCGTCCTGCCATTGTTCGACAAGACTCCCCGGCGCAACAATAAGGCATCTTTCCAAATCACCGCGAATTATTAACTCCTTGATTAATAACCCGGCCATTATGGTCTTACCAGCGCCCGGGTCATCGGCCAGCAAGAAACGAAGAGATTGCCGGGGTAGCATCTCTTCGTAAACAGCACTCAACTGATGCGGAAAAGGTTTGATTTGGGAAGACCTGACAGCAAGAAACGGGTCAAAGAGATAAGCAAGCCGAATCCGCAAAGCCTCGGAAACAAGTCGCAACTCGTGCCCGTCTCCATCGAAAGAAAACCTTTGCGCTGTTTCTACCATCTCCAGTGTTGATTCAGAATCCCGATACAACAGTGTCTGCTCAGTAGTGCCGTCCAATTTATAGGTCACTTCTATCGCATCACCGCTGAAAGAACGGGAAGCAATGATTTCAACAGGCTGTTCCCCCACAATTCCTTTAATGCGGACACCCTTTCTAATCTGATCTAACTTAACCATAGCCTCTACGCATTCATCAATTTCTTCTAACCACAATCATGGCATAACGGAAAACTCTCTTTGAAAAACTCATTGTTTATTGATTTCGGTTATTTCAACAAGACGCCGAATCGTTGGTGAGCCAACCCCAAAGGCGTTTGTCCCGCTTATTTCTGTTTCCAGTATTGTATTCGCGGACAACCCAGCAGGGTTGCCCTTCACGAAAATGGTTTGCAAAAACCAAACCGCACCATTCCACATCTATCTTTTCAAGTCAATCCTACGCGAAAAGGCTAAGGCCTTACCAGCTTTCCGTGCAATCTGTCGTCTCCCGCCACGCACGAGTCATTCTGCCGTAACCTTTCTTTTCCTCCCTTCCAGATAAGCATCGAAATTCATCGCATCCATCGGTTCATCACGCCTACTCCCACAGATCCGGTAAGGCTATAACAACATCTCCAAACGCATCACAAGGCGCGTGAGGCTTGGGATTGCTTCGGGACAAGGAACGGGGTAGATTTTGCTTCCCGTAGCCCTATTGTTTAGCCTTGACGAGGTTATGATGCTGACGAAAATTGATGGAATGTTTCATTATGAATTATTCCAAACGAACCGTGATGGGACAAAAAAAGGGATTGTTAGAATTGATCCTAGAGGTGTGTTATGAAGACCAAGATTAAAAATGGACGTGAGTATGAAGTTACTCTTGAATGGTTGCGACGTTGCCAACATGTCGTTGACAATTCTGATGATTCTGATAATTATCGAGAGGGAACTTCTCCAGTAATGATTAAATCCTATCGCGATTCGATGAAGCGTCGGTTGAGAATTCTTCAAAACGAAGTTGATGAGTATGAACGTCACAATCCGAATGATCCTTCTGTGTTGATGCACAAAGCTCGTGGAGTTTCAAAAGATTTACCGAAGGTTGCTGGATAATAAAAGAGACGTTAGCGCGAATGCTCTTCCATGGCTCTCTTCGCCAATTCAGGCTTGGCATTTCGTAAAGCCGAATCAGTCAATTTCACCATACAACTCTACATTTTGATTTGGGGGTAGTGGTTATTAGTTTTCTAAACTACCCCCAAATACTACCCCCGATATGTCAAAGGACTACATGAGACACTATGAGACAAATTTTTCGCCATTTTCGGTGATAAATCGGCTGTCACCAGACATCACCAGACATTAGAAAACAGGAGGGTGGTCGGGACAGCAGGATTTGAACCTGCGACCCCCTGCTCCCAAAGCAGGTGCGCTACCAGGCTGCGCCATGTCCCGAACTTCTTGGAATTTGATTTACGCCAAGACTACCACATTTTTGGCAAGTTTTCCTATAAGATTTGATTATGAAGATTTCGAACTTTGGAAACGCTCCCGGTGTGGAGATGCGTGGCGGCGGGATTGCCTTCGGAAAAAATATCGTATTTGAGGACCTCGACCTGCAACTTCCGGCAGGAAAGATTGTTGTATTACTGGGAAGGAGCGGCTGCGGCAAGACTTCTCTGTTGCGCTTGCTTGCCGGATTGTCACCGACAGCGACGCGCAGGAAGGATGTGATATGGCGAGGAGACATCCGCCTCACTGATAACCGTGACCGCGCCGGTGCCGTCACCTTGATGGAACAAACCAACCAACTTCTCCCATGGGCGAGCGCGCTGGGAAACATAACCATCGGCTCGCGCCTGCGAGGCGAGACTCCCGAACGCGAACACGCCCTTGCGTTACTGGACTGCGTCGGGTTGCTCGATCGTGCCGATTCGAGGGTCACAACCTTTTCCGGCGGTATGAAACAAAGAGTTGCCTTGGCGAGAGCATTGTATGAGCCTTGTCCCATCGTACTGATGGACGAGCCTTTTGCCTCGTTGGACGCGATAACACGCTGGCGGTTGCAGCATCGTGCGACAGAGTTGTTGAGCGGGCGGACATGTTTGTTGGTAACACATGACCCGCTGGAGGCGTTGCGCATGGGCGACGAGATAATGCTGCTGAAGGGAACGCCGGTTCGCCTGGAAAGCATTCCCACTCCGAGCACGCCGGCGCCGCGTAATCTCGACTCACACGAACAGCAAGATCTCCACGCAAAACTGCTGGAGCGTTTGGCGACATGAGAAAATCCACCCGCATATTCCTTCTGTTACTGATTCTACTCGCAGTGTGGAGCGCGATCGTTCGCCTTGCAGACATCCCCGATTACATTCTGCCGGGACCCTTCAGGGTGCTGGAAGCATGGATTAACAATTCGACTCTGCTGCTCGACAACGCCGCGGTCACATTGGCGGAAATTCTTTTGGGAATGTTGCTGGGCATCATCTTCGGAGCATTGAGCGCGTTACTGCTCATGATGTACAGGAGCGCACGCTTATGGTTGCTACCGCTGTTGGTTGCAAGCCAGGCGCTGCCGGTGTTTGCGCTGGCGCCGATATTGATTTTATGGCTTGGCTACGGAATGGCATCGAAGGTTGCAATGGCGAGCCTGATTATTTTCTTTCCGGTGTGTGCGAATTTTTACGACGGTTTGCGGCGGTCACCACGGCCGATAATCGAGATGTCACAGATGATGACATCAAGACAATCGAGTTGGCGTTCGCGTTTACGAATACTGTTGTTGATACGTCTGCCAAGCGCCCTGCCGAGCGCGGCGTCGGGTTTGCGGATAGCGGCTGCGACGGCACCGATAGGCGCAATTGTTGGCGAATGGGTTGGCTCGGGAGCGGGCTTGGGTTATATTATGCTGCGCTCGAATGCACGCGTCGAAATCGACTTGATGTTTGCGGCACTGTTAAGTTTGGCGGTAATGGCTGTAGCATTATATTGGCTTGTAGATGCGGTTTTACGGCGAATTGTAACATGGAGTAACGAGGAAGAGACACATGATCAATAGGACATTTTTCTTGCTTGTTTTGTTTGCGTTGGTGTTGATCACTCCCCACGCAAGCGCACAGGAGCGGATGCGGGTGATATTGGACTGGTTTGTGAATCCCGACCACGCGCCGCTGATTGTTGCCCTCGAACGGGGTTACTTTGCCGATGAAGGCCTGCAGGTTGAGCTGATAGAACCCGGCGATCCCAACGATCCTCCGAAACTGGTTGCCACCGGTGAGATGGATGTAGGCGTTTCTTATCAGCCGCAGTTGCATTTGCATGTGGACAAAGGGCTGCCGTTGCGATCAATAGCAACGCTGGTTGCAACACCATTGAATTCGCTTGTGGTATTGGCGGATGGCGACATCAACGAGATTGCCGACTTGCGCGGCCGCAAAGTCGGTTATTCGCTTGCAGGTTTTGAAGATGCGTTACTGGCGACAGTGCTCGAGCGTCACGGCCTGAGTCTCGATGATGTCGAAACCGTGGACATTCACTTCTCGATAGTTCCGGCATTGTTGAGCGGACGCGTCGATGCGGTGATAGGAGCGTTTCGCAATTTCGAGCCGGTAAAACTGATGTTGGAGGGACGCGAGGGCAAAACCTTCTTCTTGGAAGAAGAGGGTGTGCCGGTTTACGACGAGTTGATCGTAGTCGCCCACGAATCACGTGCCGCAAGCGAACAGATGGCCTCCTTTGTTCGGGCGCTGGAGCGCGGTGTCATCTATCTCGTCAACCACCCGCGCGAGAGTTGGGATTTGTTTGCCGGCTACCGCGACGACCTTGATAACGAACTCAACCGCCTCGCATGGGATGAAACCCTGCCTCGATTCGCCCTGCGCCCGAGGGCGGTCGATTCGGCTCGTTACGAGGCATTTGCGCGGTTTTTGGAGGCTCGCGGCTTGATAGAAAAGGCCCGCCCTGCGGAGGCTTATCTCGCTCCCCAAATTATGCCTTGACCCGGCACAAGAACTATTGTAGAACTTTATGAGAACCAATTAGCATCTTTGGAGGATGTAATTATGCTGACAAAAAAGCAACGTAGTCTGCTGGAGTTAATCCAGCGCCGAATCGAGTCGACGGGCATTGCGCCGTCCTTTGACGAGATGAAGGATGAAATGGGTCTGAAGTCAAAGTCCGGAGTTCACCGGATGGTACTGGCGCTGAAGGAGAAGGGTTTTATTGAGCGCTTGGAAAACCGCGCCCGTGCGCTGGAGGTCCTGCCGAAGGCCTTGGATGCACTGCGTCCAAACGCTTCGCCGAGCGCGTCCGGGCATACAAGCCTATCCGAAGCAATCTCAATCTCGTTAATGGGACGGATTGCGGCGGGCGCGCCTCTGGAGGCAATTGAAGACGGCACGCAGGAGGTTAATGTTCCCGGGCAGATGCTTGGCAAAGGTGAGCATTTTGCGCTGCAGATTGTCGGTGATTCGATGATGGGCATCGGTATTATGGATGGCGATATCGTGGTGATAGAGCGTCGCGAGAATGCAAACAACGGCGAAGTCGTCGTCGCGCTTGTGGACGAATCGGAGGCAACACTGAAACGCATATATCGCAAGAACGGAATGATTGAACTCCATGCGGAAAACCCGGAATATGAAAGCAAGATTCTTTCACCGGACCGCGTTCGCATACAAGGACGTCTGCGCGGATTGTTGCGCAACTACTAACCTGCGCGGGGTGACCCGGCTTCCGTTCGAGGGTTCCGCGCCGTAAGCGCCTTTGGAACAATCCCGTGATTCGATTCTTCTTTCTTCCGGATTGCAATGTCATTGCGAGAATCGGGAATGGCGTCGTCGGCACGTTGCGAACGCGAGGACCGTGAATCGAACAACAACGCGGCACCCGTGATATAGTAAGCGCGGATTGTTTGTTTATGGTGTCCTGGATTTGATTGATGGTTACAACGCGCTTTGCTCCCTCGCCGACCGGATTATTGCACATCGGCGGTGCACGTACGGCCTTGTTCAACTGGCTGTTCTCGCGCCGTCACGGTGGAAAATTCCTGTTGCGTATTGAAGATACCGACCGCGTCCGCTCGGATGAAAATATCACGAAAGCAATTCTGGAAGACTTGCGCTGGCTCAATATTGATTTGGACGGCGATGTCGTCTATCAATCGCAGCGCATCGAGCGTCACCGCGAGATTGCCTATAAATTGCTGGAAACGGGTCACGCCTATCGTTGCTACTGTACGCCGGAAGAATTGGATGAAATGCGCGAACGTGCCCGCGCCGAAGGTAGGCCAACACGCTATGACGGACGTTGCCGCGACCGTGACAATTCCGCCTCGTCAAGCGCACCTTCGGTTGTTCGCTTTCGCGGCAATGAAGAAGGCGTGTGCCAATTTGAAGACTTGATTCGCGGGAAAATTTCGATATCGGAGTCGGAGTTGGATGATTTGGTATTGCTGCGTGCGGATGACACGCCGACCTATATGCTAAGCGTTGTCGTTGACGACCATGATATGAACATTTCGCACATCATTCGCGGAGAGGATCATTTGACGAACGCGGCGAAGCAGTGGCGAATTTACCGGGCACTGGGCTGGGATGTTCCCGCCTTTGCGCATATTCCCCTGATACACGGATCAGACGGCGCAAAATTATCAAAACGGCATGGAGCGATGGGAATAGACGGCTACCGCGATGAAGGCTACCTGCCGGACGCCCTGTGCAATTACCTGGCGCGGCTGGGATGGAGTCACGGGAACGACGAGATATTTTCACGCGAAGAGGCGGTATCGTGGTTTTCGCTCGAGGGTGTCGGAAAATCCCCGGCGCGTTTTGATGCGGCAAAACTGTCGCATTTGAACGGTTTGTATATTCGCTCGATGGATGATGATGTTTTGTGCGAGGAAGTTTTACGTTTGGATAGTCGCGATATCACCGCGTTGCAACGCGAGCGTTTGTCGGCATTGATGCCGGCACTGAAGCCGCGCGCCGAAACCTTAAAAGAGGTTCTATCCGGTGGAGACTTTCTGTTTCGCGAGCGTCCTTTGGCCATGGATGAAAAGGCGACGGCGCTACTAGAAAAGGACGGTG
>JAPOUT010000102.1 GCA_026708545.1 Hyphomicrobiales bacterium | reverse complement strand
TTGAGGGTGGCCGCGGATTCGCGCAACACATGTCCTACCGCCTTCGTCGAATATCTTTCGTCCCACAACAAAAACGGCAGGCCCAACCCGCGGCCCAAACGATGGGCGAGGTCGCGCGACGACATCGCCTTTGGTCCGACGGCCCCGCTCATCCGCAACGGCAGTCCGACTACCAAGGCGCCTATATCGTGCTCGGCGGCAACCGCCTTGAAGCCTTCAAGCGTCGCTGCAAACTTCCCGCGCCGCAAAACCTTCAACGGCGATGCTATCGTCAGTGAAACGTCCGATAACGCCAGGCCGATATGCTTTTCCCCGGGGTCAACTCCAAGGAGCCGCTGTCCCTGTCCGAGTTTCCCGACCAGAGCGAGCAAGTCTCGAACATTCGCCTCATTCCTGCTATCCTGCGACATCATGAACAGCATAACCCAAGCCGCACGCCAAAACCAATGAGCATTGAGACCAAAACCATCCGCCAAATCGCCGCACTCTCGCGGTTGCACCTTGAAGAAGACGAACTCGAGCAATACCGCGAGGATTTGTCGCAGATTCTTGACTGGATGGGACAACTGGAGTCGGTCAATACCGACGGCGTCGATGCTTTTACGGGCATGGGTGGAAGCCTGCTTGAACATGCACGCGATGACAGCACTGCGCAAACGCCCTCACCGGACGTGTTGCTCTCCAACGCTCCCGAGCGCGTTGACGGCTTTTTCACCGTGCCCAAGATTTTGGAGTAGCCCGTGAGCGAAATCACACAATGGAGCCTTCACCGGCTGCGTGAGGCCCTGCGCAAAAAAGAAGTCAGTGCCGTAGAGGTCGCCCGGGCGCACGTCGATGCCGTCGGCAAGGCCGGTGCGCTCAACGCCGTTACAACGCCAACCCCCGAACGCGCCATCGAAATGGCGGAGCAAAGCGACAAACGCCTTGCAGGCGGGGAGGGCGGGGCGCTGGAAGGGATTCCGTTGGGCGTGAAGGACATGTTCTGCACCGAAGGAGTTGCCTCAACCGCATGCAGCAACATCCTCGAAGGTTTTACACCGCCATACGAATCGGATGTAACCGAACGGCTGTGGCAAGCTGGCGCATGCCTGCTCGGAAAACTCAACTGCGACGAATTCGCCATGGGCTCCTCGACCGAAACCGGAAGTTCCGGCGCCGTGTGCAATCCGTGGCGCGGCAACGGCGACGCGAGGCTCACCGCGGGAGGCTCGTCGGGCGGTTCGGCTGCGGCCGTGGCCGCGCGACTCATGCCCGTCTCGCTCGGAACGGATACGGGCGGGTCCGTCCGGCAACCTGCCGCGTTTACGGGCACCGTCGGCTTGAAACCCAGCTACGGGCGGTGCTCGCGATACGGAATCATCTCGTATGCGTCCTCCCTTGACCAAGCCGGCATCCTCGCGCGTTCCGTTACCGATTCGGCAATTCTGCTCGGCACCATCGCCGGACATGATTCACGGGACTCCACAAGCGCCGACATCGAGGTTCCCGATTACGAAAGCGAATTAAAAGGCGGCATTTCCAAAATGCGCGTCGGAATCCCGAAGGAATATTCCGTTGACGGCATGCCCGGCGAAATCGACGACCTCTGGAAGCAGGCGGCCGGCTGGCTCGAGGAACAGGGTGCTGAAATCATCGAGGTTTCGCTGCCGCACACACGCCATGCACTTCCCGCCTACTACATCATCGCACCCGCGGAGGCATCCTCGAACCTCGCACGATACGATGGAATCCAGTATGGCAAGCGTGCAAAAGCGAACGGCGTCGATGAACTCTACGGACGCACCCGGGCCGAAGGCTTCGGTGTCGAGGTCAAACGGCGGATCCTCATGGGGAGTTATGTGCTCTCGGCGGGTTATTACGATGCGTATTACCTGAAGGCGCAGAGGGTTCGGGCGTTGGTGGCAAGGGACTTCGACAATGTCTTCGAAAAGGTTGACGTGCTGCTCGCGCCGACGACGCCCTCCGCGGCCTTCGCCCTCGGGGAAAAAACCGACGATGTCCTCGCTCTCTACCTTGGCGATATCTTCACCGTGCCGGTCAATCTCGCGGGGCTGCCGGCAATATCCGTCCCTGCAAAATTGAACGGGGAGGGGCTGCCGCTGGGCATGCAACTCATCGGTCGCCGTTTCGATGAGGCGACCTTGCTGCGGGCGGCAAAGGCGGTGGAAGACTCCGCGGGTTTCGATGCGGTTCCGCAGGCTTGGTGGTCCCCATGAGCGACGCGTACATTAAAGGAGCATCCGGAGACGATTGGGAAATGGTCATCGGACTTGAAGTCCACGCGCAGATTCGCTCCGAGGCCAAGCTCTTCTCCAAAGCGCCGACCGCTTTCGGCGCATTGCCAAACTCGCAGGTCTCTCTTGTCGATGCGGCAATGCCCGGGATGCTTCCCGTCCTCAACCGATTCTGCGTCGAGCAGGGTGTTCGCGCGGGTCTCGGCCTGCACGGGCGAATCAACCTTGTGTCCGTCTTCGAGCGCAAAAATTATTTTTATCCCGATTTGCCGCAAGGCTATCAAATCTCGCAATATCTCCATCCGCTCGTTTCGGGCGGCGAGGTGGTGATTCGGCCCGAAGGCGGTGAAGAGATGACCGTTCGCATCGAACGACTCCACCTCGAGCAAGACGCCGGAAAGAGCATGCACGAAACCGGGGACGTCAGCCTCGTTGATCTCAACCGCAGCGGCATCGCTCTTATGGAGATCGTTTCGCATCCTGATATGCGCTCCCCCGCGCAGGCCCAGGCGTATGTCAGGGAATTGCGCCTGTTGCTCCGTTACCTCGCGGTTTGCGACGGAAATATGGAAGAAGGGTCTTTGCGCGCGGACGTGAATCTCTCCATGCGCCGCCCGGGCGAAGACCTCGGCACGCGTTGCGAAATCAAAAACCTCAACTCCATCCGGTTCATCGGACAAGCCATCGAATTCGAAGCCGCCCGGCAGGTCGAACTTCTCGAAGCCGGCGAATCCATCAAGCAGGAAACCAGGCTCTTCGACATTCACACCGGAGAAACACGTTCGATGCGGTCAAAGGAAGAAGCCCATGATTACCGGTATTTTCCGGACCCCGACCTGCCGCCGCTTTGCCTGACGCAAGAGTGGGTCGATTCGATCGAATCGAATCTCCCGGAACTTCCGCAAGACAAAAGAACGCGGCTGATTCGGCAGTACAAACTCGATCCTTACGATGCGGACGTCCTGACGGCCAACCGCGACAACGCCGATTTCTTTGAACAAGTCGCGCAGGGACGCGATGCAAAACTGGTTGCAAACTGGGTTACAGGCGACTTTTTCGCCGCGCTTAACAAATCAAAGCAGTCCATCAACGAATCAAAAATCACGCCCGAATCTCTCGGCGAACTTCTCGACCTTGTCGCCAAAGGTGACATCTCGGGGCGAATCGCAAAGGAGGTTTTTGTCATTATGTTCGAATCAGGCACGCCTCCGAACAAAATTATCGAAGAAAAAAATTGGAAACAAATCTCCGACATCAATGCTCTTGAAAAGTATGTTGACGATGTCATCGCCGCCAATCCCGACAAAGTCGAACAGGCGCGCAGCAAACCGCAACTCATCGGCTGGTTTATCGCGCAAGTCTTAAAAGCTAGTAAAAACCAAGCTAATCCGAAGATTGTAAGCGAGCTTTTCCAAAAGAAATTGAACTCGTAAGCACGCGCGCGAATCTTTTTTCGACTCTCGTTCCGCCGTTTTGGTTTTCTAACACAAGCGAATCACTCGACAAAAAAATTCTTGCGAATCCCTTTAAAGCAGATTCTTTGTTTGATTTTTTTAAAGATGCAGTATTGTTAAGGCGCATTTCGCATCGACTCATTTCTCGAATCGCAAATGCAAGGAGTAAACATACAAAAACAAACAAGAGGTTCAAGAAAAATGGCAACCAAAAAGAAAACAGTAAAGAAGAAAGCCCCGGCTCGAAAGAAGTCGGCGGCAAAGCGGAAGACAACCACCAAACGGAAGGCTTCTGCCAAACGCAAAACGACTGCGAAGCGTAAGACGACCGTCAAGAAGAAAAAGACGGCCGTGAAGCGGAAGAAAACCGCTGTGAAGCGGAAGAAGACCGCTACGAAGCGCAAGGCGACCGTCAAGAAGAAAAAGACGGCTACGAAGCGGAAAACAACCGCTAAGAAGAAACGCCCCGCAGCAAAGAGAAAGACCGCGAAGCGTCGCGTCGCCAAAAGGCGTTCGTAACAGTCGACGGATGTTCTCGATAGGACCTTGGAGCGTTGACGCTTGAGTTTGTTCTCGAGTGTTTACATGGTCTCTTAACCCATGCCGAGGTCCGCAGTTGCCGCTCCCGCGCGTAAACCTATCAGGCTCTACTTCTGGCCTACACCCAATGGACGCAAGATTTCCATCATGCTCGAAGAGTGCAGGTTGTCCTATGAAGTCGTGCCGATTGATATTCGCGCGGGAGCGCAATTTGCTCCCAAGTTTCTAAAAGTCTCGCCCAACAACCGAATCCCCGCGATCGTTGATCCATACGGTCCCGGCGGCAAGCCGGTCAGCGTGTTCGAATCCGGCGCAATCCTCCAATATCTCGGGCGAAAAACCGGACAGTTTTATCCCCAACCCGAACGCCAGCGCATCGAAGTCGAAGAGTGGCTCTTCTGGCAAATGGGGGGACTCGGTCCAATGGCGGGACAAGCCCACCATTTCCGCCGATTCGCACCGCGCAAGGTTCCCTACGCAATCAAACGCTACACCGAGGAGGTCACCCGGCTCTACGGCGTCATGAACAAGCGGCTGCGCGGGCGCGACTATCTCGCCGGGCGGTACTCCATCGCGGATATTGCATGCTGGGGATGGGTCGCCTCATGGCGGTTTCAAGGACAGCAATTGTCGAAATTTCCCGCCTTGAAACGATGGTTTGAACGCATTGAAGCGCGCCCCGCCGTCCGGCGCGGATACGCACTCGGAAGCGACTGGAAATAACCGCAACCCGTTACCTCTCCTTAACCATGTCCGCCCGCTCTTTGTCAAAACCAACAAAGGAAGGGTGCAAACATGCGAATCGGCACCGGCTTCTTGTACCGGCAAGGTGCAAGCATTGGTTCGGATGCGACATCGATATCGATGCCGTTACCACGCATAAGCGGTTCAACACGGCCGCATAATTCGGCGATGCCGCAACGGTGAAACTGCGGGAGGGGCTGCCGGAAGAGATGCCGCCCGCACGGATTCGGCGGCCCGGCAGCAGTCTCGCGGAGCGGTCTGCCGTCCCGTTCCGACGGACGAGCCTAGCGTTTCACGCAAGCGAGGTAATCGTGCACGGTTGAGCCAAGCCCCCGCAACAGGGCCGTCGAGGCGATGTGATGGCCGATGGAAAGCTCGTCAAAATCGACCGCTTGCAACAACGGCGGTAAATTCTCCAACGTGAGGTCGTGCCCGCCGTGAATGCGGAGCCCCAAGTTTCGGGCATGCGCGGCGGCAGCGGCGATGTCCTCAACGGCGCGCTTTGCGTCCGCGCTCCCAACCTCTTGGCGCGCGTAAATTCCGGTGTAGAACTCTACCGCATCAACACCCGCACGAGCGGCCAAATCCACCGAACTCTTGTCGGGGTCGCAAAAAACCGAAATCCGAACGCGCGGTTGCAGTTTTTTCGCAACCGAATGCAATCGCTCGTGGTCGTCATGCGCGCGCCAGCCCCTGTCCGAGGTAATCTCCCCCGGGCAAACCGGCACAACCGTGTACTGCGTTGGCAGGACGGTTTCTACCAAATCCACCAATCCCGTGCGCATGTCACCTTCAATATTATACTCAACAGCACCGGTGCGAACGGCGTCCATTCGCGACAACGCAACCACATCATCGGGCGTGACGTGACGCTCGTCTTCGCGGGGATGAACCGTAAGGCCGTCCGCACCTTGTGCGACCACAAGCGTGGCAGCTTCCGCGAGATCGGGCGCATCACCGCCTCGAGAGTTTCGAAGCAGCGCGACTTTGTTGAGGTTGACGCTGAGATTGGGTTTGCTCGACATCGGGAAAGACTTGCCTTTTCGTGAATGTGGGAACAGGATAAGGCGTTTTGCAGTCCAAACCAAGGAGATTCACGGCTCCATGAATGTCGCTTATGAACAAACGCTTGAACGGTTATGCAAACTGGCAAATGATTCGCTGCGTCTGTGGGATTTGCAAGAAGGCGCAAAAGCGCGTCTGATTAATGTCTCGGAAAACGCCACCTATCTTGTCGAAGAGCCATCGGGAGGAAAATCGGTGTTGCGTGTGCATCGGGAAGGGTATCACTCTCGCAAGGCGATTGAGTGCGAACTCGCATGGACGCGGGCATTGCGGCAAGAAGGCGGCGTGTTTGCGCCTTTGCCAATTGCAGGGCGCAACGGCGAGGAGATTCAAAGCGGCTCGGTGAGCGGACTGGCGCGGCCCAGGCATATGGTGTTGTTCGAGTTCGTCGAGGGTGTCGAGCCGGACGAAAGTCAAGATTTACGCGGGCCGTTCAAGCAACTGGGAGAGATTTGCGCGCGCACGCATCTTCATTCCATTTCATGGAAAAGAGGTAAGGAGTTCGAGCGACTCGTTTGGGACGAGGAGCATATCTTTCATCCGCATATCATTTGGGGCGACTGGCGCGAGGCTCCCGGTGTCGGGGCGCGCGAAAGAGAGATACTCGAACGCCAGGAAAAGACGTTGCGGCGCCGTCTCGCGGTTTACGGCAAAAACGCCGATGTATTCGGCCTCATCCACGCCGATATGCGGCTTGCGAATCTTCTGATTTATGACAATGTCCCGCGCCTCATCGATTTCGACGATTGCGGTCTCGGTTGGTATCTCTATGATTTTGCCGCCGGCATCAGTTTTATCGAAGACCATCCCGATATTCCCGAACTGTTTTCCTGCTGGCTTGAGGGCTATGAAGATGTTCGCCCGCTGCGGGTGGCGGACAAAGATGAGGTTGAGAGTTTTATTATGCTACGGCGCATGGCGCTACTGGCGTGGATTGGCTCGCACAAGGAAACAGACTTGGCAAAAGGGATGGCTCCTCACTTTGCCAGGGTCTCGACGGAACTGGCGGAATCCTATTTATCCCGCTTCGAGAGCTAAAACTTACGACAGACTTTATTTGTCTGTGCTCCCGAGTTTGTCACATCTGCTTAAAGTGCGGGCGGGAATGCTCGAGGATCTGATTCGATAGGCAAAGCCGAAATTTGCTCCGATTCGCCTTCCTGCCTGATTCGATAAAAAAAATTATGATATGCGCCAGATTCTTCTAAAAACGCCGCAAAACCGGGGTGTTTCGGGGAAATAACTCGATTCGGACGCATCCCTATTTTTGCTTAAAAAGGGTAGTTGCAGTGATATCTAAAGTGCTGTATCTTGTAGTGATAGTTATTCCACTGTAATCACAACGGAGGGTATTATGAGTCACCTAACTAAAATCAAAAGGATTGCAATCGCGCTGTTGCTGACAATTGCACTTCCTGTTCTTCCGGCATCGGCGCAGTCAACAATCACGGTCGCCTTGATTGGGGAGGTGGACACGTTTGATCCGATGACAATTACGAAAGACATCGTCAGCCAGGTCACGCAACACTTTGTCGAAACGCTTTACACATTCGACAGTTCGTGGAACGTGGCGCCTCTGCTTGCTGCGGATATGCCCGATATATCTGATGGAGGCAAGGTTTATCGAATTCCGCTTCGGGAGGGGATAACTTT
>JAPOUT010000101.1 GCA_026708545.1 Hyphomicrobiales bacterium | reverse complement strand
TTCTTTTTTTCAACGGCTTCGGCGTCCTTATCCATTACCGGAGCAACGTCGTCAAACACCTCTGCTTCGATAGAATTATTTTCGTATCTGAATCATGCGCCCGTAAAGTTCTCTAGCGGCAAGACCATATACCCAAGTTCAAAAATTGTCTCCTATTAAAGGGTTATGCCGACATGCCGGGAACAGCCGTCTAATTTCACAATTTTTCCCTTTGAGCGCAAATACGGCCTTTCACTTTTGGTCCCGTTTTTGTTTTTGTGCGATTGTGTTTTTAGAAACAACAGAAGCGACAATCATTCCTGTCGTGATGATTGCGATGAGTATGGTTGAGAGCGCATTGATTTCGGGAGAGACGCCCAGCCGCACGGAACTGAAGATTTTGATGGGCAGCGTTGTTGCGGCGGGGCCCGCCGTGAAGGAAGCGATGACGAGGTCATCGAGTGAGAGCGTGAAAGCGAGGAGCCATCCGGCAATGACCGCGGGTGCAATCACGGGGAGGGTAACGCTCTTGAACGCATCGAAGGGAGTGCAGCCAAGATCACGCGCCGACTCTTCGAGAGAGCGATCGAAGGTCGCAAGCCTTGACGATACGACGATGGATACATAACACATGGAAAATGTCGTGTGCGCGAGCACGATGGTGAGCACGCCTCGATCAAGCCCGATGGAGATGAACAGCAGCAGCAAAGACAGCCCGGTTATGACTTCGGGCATGACGAGGGGCGCGTAAATCATGCCGGAGAAAAGCGTGCGCCCGAAGAATCGACCGCCCCGTATCATCACGAAGGCCGCCATGGTGCCGAGCACGGTTGCCGCCGTTGAAGAGAGCAGCCCTACTTTGAGGCTTGTCCATGCGGCGTGAAGGAAGGCTTCGTCCTGGATGAGCGAGACATACCATTTGGTCGAGAACCCCGCCCATACTGTGACAAGCCGTGAAGCATTGAAGCTGTAAAAGATGAGCAGTGCCATCGGGATGTAGAGAAACGCAAACCCGAAGGTGAGCGCGGTCACATTGAGGAAAGAGAGCCGCTTCACGCTTCCGCCTCCCGCTGTTTTTGCTCATTGCGCTGAAACAAAATGATGGGGATGATGAGTATCAGCAACAGCACAATCGCGACGGCGGAAGCGACCGGCCAGTCCCGGTTGGAGAAGAACTCCTCCCACAAAACCTTTCCTATCATGAGTGTTTGCGACCCGCCGAGCAACGACGGAATGACGAACTCGCCAAGCGCGGGGATGAAAACAAGGAAGCAGCCGGCAATGACCCCGGGTTTCGACAGCGGCACGGTGACAAGCCAGAAGCTTTGCGTGCGGTTGCACCCCAAATCCTGCGCGGCTTCGAGGAGTGCGGGATTGAGTTTCTCCAGGGTTGCGTAGATCGGCAGCACCATAAACGGAAGATATGTGTAGACGATTCCGATATAAACGGCGAAGTTCGTGTTGATCATTTTGAGCGGGTCGTCAATGACTCCGACCCAGAGCAAAAGCTGGTTCAGCAATCCCTCTTGGTTGAGGATTCCCATCCATGAATAGATTCGGATGAGGAAGCTTGTCCAGAACGGCAGGATGATCATGAGCATGAGCATCGGGCGCCACCGCTCCGGCGCGTTGGCCATTCCCAATGCCACGGGGAACCCGACCAGCAGGGTTAGCAGCGTCGAGAAGAACGCGATTTGCAGACTCGAAAGATACGCCTTCCAATAAAGCGAGTCTTGCGTAAGAAAAACGAAGTTATCGAAATCGAGTTGGCGGAAGAAGGCGACAAGCCCGCTCCATCCTTCGCTCCAGGAGAGAGTCGGCTCGTAGGGCGGGATTGCGAGCGCAATGTTGGACAGGGCAATTTTGAGAACAATGACAAAGGGAACGAAGAAGAGCAGCAACAGCCACGCATAGGGGACAGCTATGAGAAATCTTCGTTGCAGGTTCATGCTATCGCGTTAGGACGACGCCGGCGGTTTCGCTCCACGAAAGCCAGACCTCTTCTTCCCAGGTGTATTTTCGCTTGGAGATTCTTCGCGAGTTTGTTTCTTGCGCCTTGAGGATTTGTCCGTTTGGCAGACGCACGTGGTATGTGGACGTGTTGCCGAGGTACGCAATGTCGTGGACGGCCCCTTGCAGCGCGTTGGCGTCTTGCACCGGCCGCGTTGACGAGATCGCGATTTTTTCGGGACGGATGGCAAGTGCGCACTCGGCGTTGTCGAGCGGCTCGTCGGATGTGCCGACGAGTCCGGGCTGTCCGTCCGCCCAGACGATTTCGACTTTGCCGTCGGTGCGGGTGCGGCCCCGCCCCCGCAGAATGTTCACATCGCCGATGAAATCCGCGACATATACGCTGTTTGGATTTTCGTAGATGCGGTCGGGGCTGTCGACTTGCACAAGTCTCCCGTGGTCCATGACGGCGATGCGCGTTGCAACGGTCATGGCTTCTTCCTGGTCGTGGGTGACGATGACGAAAGTCGTGCCGGTTTTTTCCTGGATGTCGACAAGTTCGAATTGCGTTTCCTGCCGCAGTTTCTTGTCCAGCGCGGCAAGAGGCTCGTCAAGCAGGAGAAGTTTCGGCGCGCGTGCCAGCGCGCGTGCCAGCGCCACGCGCTGCTGTTGTCCGCCGGAGATTTGATGCGGCTTGCGCGCGGCGAAATTTTCCAACTGCACGAGCTTGAGCATCTCCTCCACCCGCGCCGTGATGTCCGCCTTTGCCATTGCCGTGCGCTTGAGTCCGAAGGCGATGTTTTCAGCAACGGTGAGATGCGGAAACAGCGCATAGGACTGGAACATCATGTTGACAGCGCGCTTGTGGGGCGGCACTTTCGCGATGTCGACGCCGTCCAGCAGGATGCTGCCCGTGGTCGGCGCCTCGAAACCGGCAAGCATGCGCATGAGCGTCGTCTTGCCGCAGCCGGAAGGCCCCAGCAGCGCGAAGAATTCCCCCTTGTAGATGGAGAGGTTAAGCGCTTCGACGGCGGTAAAGCCGCCGAAGCGTTTGCTCACGTCCCGGAAGGAGATGAGCGGTTTTGCGGTTGCGTCTTCCCAAGGTGCGAGGGTGTCGCCGCTCGCGGTTTGGGTTTCCATCGCTTCCGTTACGTCGGGCTTGTTATGTTCCCGATTTCACCCGCGTCCACAAGCGCGTAACGAAACGCTGCGCCTCCGGACCATAGGGCGTCGTGGTGTAAAGCGACTTCAACGTCTCGTCGTCGGGATAGATTGCAGGATCCTCGATGACGTCTTCGAGCAGGAACCTCTGCGAGGACAGATTGCCGTTGGCGTAATAGACGTAGTTCGAAGCGGCGGCCATATTTTCCGGCACCATGATAAAGTTGAGGAACTTGTGCGCACCTTCGGGGTTGGGCGCATCAACGGGGATGGCCATTTGGTCGAACCACATGAGCGCGCCCTCTTTGGGAGGGTTGTAGACGATTTCAACGCCGTTGTCGGCTTCGTATGCACGGTCACGCGCCTGCAACACGTCGCCGGACCAGCCGAAGGCAACGCAGATTTCGCCGTTGGCGAGCGCATTGATGTATTCGCTCGAATGGAACTTTGCGATGTGGGGGCGCACGGCGGACAGCACGGCCTCGGCTTTGGCTATGGTATCGACATCGTGGCTGTTCGGGTCTTCGCCGAGGTAGGCGAGCGCGGCGGGAATCATCTCGCTCGGCGCATCGAGAAAGTATACGCCGCAGGATTCCAGCTTCTCCATATTGTCCGGATTGAATACGAGGTCAAGGGAGTTGATCGGCGCATCATCACCCAGCACCTCCTCGACCTTGCCGACGTTTGCGCCGATTCCGGTCGTCCCCCACATGTAATTGATGGAATAAACGTTTCCTTCATCATATTGCGCGGTGCGGTCCTTGATGAGATCCCAAAGATGCTTGCTGTTGGGAAGTTTGCTCTGGTCAAGGGGTTGGAACGCGCCGGCCGCGATTTGCCGCTGCAGGAAACTGCCGGTCGGCACAACGACGTCATAACCCGAACCGCCGGCGAGCATTTTGGTTTCGAGCACCTCGTTGGAGTCAAAGACGTCATAAACGAGGTCAATGCCGGTTTCTTCCTCGAACTGGGTGAGCAGTTCTTCGTCAATATAATCCGACCAGTTATAGACGCGCACTTGCTGCGCGCTGGCGTTTGCAGCGGCGAACACGCCGAAGACAAGCGCGGCGAGTCCAAGAGAGAGAATGTGTTTCATTGCGACTTCCTCACGGGTTGTTTCAGAGGGCACAGTATAACAGAGGCGCAAGTGATTCGCACCCGTGAAACCGTGAATTTTGTTGCTAAAACGGGGATTTTTTCGTAGATTCGGCAACCCTATGAACGTTCGCGCCCTGCCCTCCCGCTATTACATTGACGCAGCCGTTTTCGCGCACGCGCGGGAAAGGATTTTCTTTTCCAACTGGCAATATGCCTGCCATGGAAGCCAAATTGAGGCGCATGGTTCCTATTACGCCTTTTCGCTTTTTGAGCAAGACATCCTGCTGGTGAGGGGCGGCGACGGGGTTCTGCGCGGGTTTTACAACGTATGCCAGCACCGAGGACACACACTGGTCGAGAACGGCGCGGGGCAGGTTAAGTTGCTGACATGCCCCTACCACAGATGGACATACGAGTTGAGCGGAGGCTTGCGCGCGGCGCCGGGAAGGTCAAAAAATGAAAATTCCGCCGGGGAAGAGATTTGCTTGACGCAAGTGCGCGTTGAAACGTTTCTGGGGTTTGTCTTTGTCAATTTGAACGATTCCGCCGCACCGATGGAGGAACTTTACCCCGATGTCGCCGACACGGTCACAAAACTCTGCCCCGGCATTGAAACGCAACGCTTCGCTTTTGATCATCACGCCATCGAGGAATGCAACTGGCTTGTAGCAATTGCCAACTATAACGAGTGCTACCACTGCAAGAACGCACACCGGGCTTTCTCGAAGGGAGTGGTTGACCCGGCGAGTTACGATATTCAGCAATTTTCAAACGGACGGGTTCTGCACCACAGCGCCCGCGCAGCCAAACAGGAAGAGGCGTGGTATGAAAGCGGTGCCGAAGAAGACGAGAAGGCCTACGGAAGTTTTTATTTGTATCCGGGATTTAGTCTGCAGATCTACCCGGGCGGACTGGCAAACGCGTATCACTGGCGTCCGCTGGATGTCGAAACGACCCGGGTCTACCGCAGCTGGTTCAGTCTTGACGGGAAGGTTGACGCACGCCTGCAAGAAGTCATTGACCTCGACCGGGACACCACTTTTGCCGAGGACCTTGCATTGGTAAAAGCGACGCAGCGGGGATTGCACTCAAGGGGCTACCGCCCGAGCGCCTTGGTGATTTCGCCGGAAGGCGCCGGTATCGACTCGGAGCATTCAATTGCACTATTACATGGATGGGTTGAAAAGGATTTGGCATGAGCAAGGAACCGTCAAGACAAACGATGCGGGCGATGGTGCTGACAGGGCACGGCGGGCCGGAAAAGCTGGTTTACCGCACCGACCACCCGAAGCCGGCAGCGGGCGCGGACGAGGTGCTGGTTCGGGTTCGTGCGAGCGGCTTGAACAACACGGATATCAATACGCGAACGGCCTGGTATTCGAAGTCGGTGCGCGGCGCAACGAGCGAGGCGCTCGATGCGGATACTTCGGACACCACCGGTGACTGGGGAGGTTCGGGTTTGAATTTCCCGCGCATTCAGGGAGGCGACGTTTGCGGCATCGTAGAGTCGGTGGGCGCAAATGCGGACAACGCGTTGATCGGTCGGCGTGTGTTGCTCGACCCATGCCTGCGCGATCTTGACGACCCCGACAACTTCGACAAGGCCGGCTATCTCGGCAGCGAGCGAGACGGAGGCTTCGGGGAATATGTCGCGTTGCATCATGCCTATGTCCACCCAATTGAAAGCAGTTTGTCGGATGCGGAATTGGCGACTTTCCCGATTGCATATGTCACCGCCGAGAACATGCTGGAGCGTGCGCAGGTCACCGCCGATGATGTCATACTGGTAACGGGGGCGTCGGGCGGGGTCGGCTCGGCGCTGATTCAACTGGCAAAGCGTCGCGGTGCGCGTGTTGTAGCGCAATGTTCGGCAAGCAAGCATGATGCGATTGCGCCGCTGGGTGCGGATGCGTTGCTCGGGCGCGATGTCAATGATCTCGCCGCCGCGCTCCAAACGGCCATCGGACGCCCGACAGTCACCGTTGTTGCGGATGTTGTCGGCGGCGCGGCATGGCAGCAACTCATTAACGTCCTCTCCCGGCGCGGACGCTATACCTGCGCGGGGGCGATCGCGGGCGCGGTTGTCGAATTTGACCTGCGTGTCTTTTATCTCCACGACCTGACTTTCACGGGCACAACGATTTCGCCTGCGGGGATGTTTGCGCGATTGGTGAAATATATTGAACGCGGCGAAGTGCGCCCGTTGCTGGCCGCGACCTACCCGCTGGAACAACTCCGCGAGGCACAGGCGGCGTTTGTCTCGAAAAAGCATGTCGGCAACATTGTCGTGACAGTATCTAACGATGAGTGACGACTCCCTTTCGCAAACGGCGCAAAAGCACCTTTCCGGCAACGGCATCGGCTGGAGCGCGCCGGCAAAGCCCGACCGGTTTATTTTCTCGCATGGCAAAGGTTCGCGCCTTTGGGATGCCGAGGGCCGCGAATATATCGACTATGCCTGCGGTGCCGGAGCCTTGATATTGGGCCACTCGCACCCGGCGCTGGTGAAAGCAATGCAGGAACAGGCCGAGCGCGGGATGCACATGTTCGGTGTCGCAAGCGATGTTGCGGTGCGATTGGCAGAGCGTTTGGTCTGCGACATTCCTTGCGCCGAGAAGATTGCCTACGCAACGACGGGCTCCGAAGCGACGGCATACTCGATGCGACTGGCACGCGCATTCACGGGCCGCGAAAAGGTGATGAAGTTCGAGGGCGCCTATCACGGCAACCATGATTATGCGATGGTCTCGACTTTTCCGGACTTGATGGGCAATTATCCGCAGGGCTCTGCGGACACGCACGGCACGCCGACGGGCGCACGCGACAGCATGTTGATTGCACCGTATAACGATTTGGATGCCGCAACGCGCATTGCCGAGGAACACGCCGGAGATCTTGCGGGCATCATCGTTGAGCCCGTCCAGCGCATCATTCGCGGAGAGGAAGAATTTCTGCAAGGCCTGCGAAACCTGTGCTCGCGTTTGGGTGCGGTGCTGATTTTTGATGAAGTCGTCACCGGCTTTCGTGTCGCCTACGGAGGCGCGCAGGCGCAGTCGGGAATTTTGCCCGATGTTGCCGCGTTCGGCAAAGTGATTGGCGCGGGCGGCGCGTTGTCGGTTGTTGCGGGGCGCGAGGAGATAATGGGTTTGCTTGATAGCGCGCGCAAGGGAGGAGACGGCGCGTATGCCTATTTCAACGGAACGCTGCATGGCAATCCCGTTGGTGCGGCGATGACAATGGCTTTGCTGGACGAGTTATCCGTTGACGGAGTTTACGATCGTTTGAATGCCGCTACGGATTCTTTTTGTCGAGAGGCGAATGAAGTTTTGCGCCGCCATGGCGTGAAGGCGATGGCTGCAAACGTTGGTTCGCTTTGGCAATTTTTGTTTACGGATAAGGAACCGCGGAATTACCGCGACATCGCCGCGGGAGATTGCGCCTCAATGCGGGCGCTGGACGGAGAATTGTTGCGTCGCGGCCAGTATGTCCTGCCGGGAACCCGCAGGTTTGTATCTTGCGTGCACACGGATGCGGACTTTGAAGAGACCTTGCGCGCATTGGACGAGGGCTGCCGCGCATTATTTTAAGAAAATTGCACCCGGAACAGCTTGCACGTTCG
>JAPOUT010000016.1 GCA_026708545.1 Hyphomicrobiales bacterium | reverse complement strand
GGAGATATTGCAGGATACGCCGCAAGTCTGGGATTCGTTTATTCGTTCTTCTAAAGTGGACGAAAGGGACTGAACCAAACCTTTCAGCCTCATGATTGTGGTTTGGAGGACAGGAACGGATGGCCCGTCTCTTCCGCCAAGGCATCAGAGGCGTGTGCGTCCCTCATTCCCTACCAGTAGGAAGTTATCCGCGAACCGACAGGGGAATTAGGACCGATGCGTCACTCATAGAGCATATCCTCCCTAACTCATTTATCCCCCCCGCCAACCATAACCGCAACAACTTGAAATACGACAGCCGAGGGCATTATACTCCTCGTAGCCACTTTTGATTCAAGGGTGTGTGGGTAGTTACAGAAAGTCGGGAGGTGTTTTGTCCCATACATCCAATCTCCAGTGCAGGACACTTCCCGCATTTCTTCTGCCCCGCCGACAGGAATATGGAGCTTTATGAAAATAATGAATGATTTGAAAATGGGCAGCGCAACGGGATACGTAGGGGCACCGCAACCGTTGAACGGAGACATCGTGAAAGCCGTCATTAGCAATCGACAACGGAGACAGCCATGGAAGTCAAAGAAAGCATCCAAATTACAATCGCCAACGTAACCATCGACTACGACGAACCTGCCAAAAAAGACATCGAAAGAACCGAGAATATCATCAAGAAAAGATCTAAGAAGCTCATTGAGCGAATCGAAGAAACTACCGGTGGAAAAGTCGTGAACATCACGCACTTTGGAAACAACGGGGATGTCTTAAGCATCCCCAATTGGCGACAACAACGACGATTGACGAAGCGAATCGATTAAATAAAGAACAGGATGGCGCGAAAATCGGCGGAAAACCGCGGAAAAACCAAGTATTGATTCGAATCATTTACTCGAATCATTGACACAAACAGAGTATAACCCGACAATGGCAAGCGTAACCTTAATCGTAACTATTACAACTTATGTAGAAGGAGTAAAAACATGAAAACGATATTGAAAACAATCTTCGCAATCGCCGTGATGGTGTTTGCTTTCAGTGCAACACCCTCCCATGCAGGCGATGAAGACGGTTGCACCCACTTGCAAAAGACTCTGGGCACTTGTCACACCGCCCAGGTTGACGAAGTTCATGACCTCGACCAAGCAGGTGATGGAGATGAAACTGACGTTGCCGATTCTGGTGATGAAGGTTCCACTTCGGCGGCACAGGAAAGCGACCAGTAACGGCGTGATCCTCCCCTAGTTTCCACACTAGGAAAAATAGCCCCCATCGACTGTTTGTTCGGTGGGGGCTGCTTTTATCTAACATTCCGAATTCCCCTGTCGGCATGTTCTTGAAGGCCGCCAAACGCGATATGACGAGTTTGGCGACAGGGTGCCTCTAAACGCTTGTTTTACCCTGTCGCTTCTTTTCTGGTGGCGGGATGTTTTCTATGACTCAACTCCTGAACATCCCGCCGCTTCCCCCTGCTCCCGACCTAACCATTTTCGGACCTCGATATCTGGTAATACGCCAATGCTTCTCCAATAACGTCTCTCTTCTCTTTCTCCAGGCGTTATCCTTCCCGTACAGTCCGCCAAAGTCGATTCAACCGAAAGGCGCAAATCAGGCAGAGCCGGTGTGCAGATGCTGAAAATTGCAGGGAAATCGCGGGAAAATCAAGTATTGATTCGAATCAGTTACTCGAATCATTGACACAAAGAGAATATAACCCGACAATGACAGGCGTAACATTAATTGTAACTATTACAACCCGTGTAGAAGGAGTAAAGACAATGAAAACGATACTGACGACAATCTTCGCAATTGCCGTGATGGTTTTTGCGTTCAATGCGAACCCTGCTTATGCCACTGAAGAAAGCAATAAGGCAGTTGAAAAAGAGGTTCATAGCTGGTTTTGTAAAGACGGAAGAAGATATGACATAAAGAACAGCAAATGTGAGGGATTCGTACAAAAAATGGACGAACTTCGTGACCCCGACCAGGCGGGCAATGAAAGAGATGTTGCCGATTCCGGCAATGAGGGTCCCTCTTCGGCGGCACAGGAGAGCGATCAATAACAGCGCAATCCTCCCCTAGTTTCCGAACTAGAAAGCAGCCCCCGTCGACCGCAACTCGATGGGGGTTGTTTCCATCTGCCGCCTGAATCCCGGTATCGGATACACAAGCAAATAATTCCCTCAGCCTTCCGCAAGGTTCTTCCCAAGCCCGATAAAGTGCTTGCGATTGTTCGTCGGCATCTTGAAAGAACAATCCTGCCGGTTTTGTTTCTTCCTCTTTTTCAAGCATTTCCGCAATTCCCCCTTTTTTTTCGTTCCCTGTAAAAATCCGCAAAGAGCCGGTCAATGAAGTAACGGTTTAAGTATGTTTGATTTGGAAGGAATGGGAGGTTGACAACATCCCGCCCTTGCCGACGCTCGCGCCGCCAATGCTCTCGCTAAAAGGGTTTTGAAAAACAATTCCGGTCGCTCCGGTCCGGCATGGTTCGGCAATATCCCCCCTCTTTCTCAGCGCAAACCCTGCCCCGCCGCCATCCCCGGCTCAAGAACGTTCCTTCCCCGCATGCAACGTCATGTTGTTGCCTCTTCTTTGTTCAGCCCCCGCCATTTCGCCATTATCCATCTAAAATCCTCCTGGACTCCCAATATCGATGGCGCCAGCACCAGAACCAAAACCGTTGCCACTCCTACGCCCCACGCCAAGGTTATTGCCATCGGGATTAGGAACTGGGCTTGCAAACTTGTCTCGAAGAGCAGTGGAAGCAACCCAAAAATTGTTGTTAGTGATGTAAGGACGACGGCGCGCAGTCTGTCCTTGACTCCTTGCACGACCGCCGCGCGGACTTCATGGCCCGAGGCTATCAGACTATCGATGTGCGTTATTAGAATGATTGAGTCGTTGACCAATATCCCCGCCAAACCCATCAACGCCATCACCGAAAGCACGGAGAGGTCGTATCCCATCACCAGATGACCCAGAACGGCTCCGACCATTCCGAACGGAATGATTGCCATCACCACCACCGGCCGCGCATAGCTTTTGGATACCCACGCCAGGATGATATAGATCATTGCCGCCGCGAGCATCCCGCCAAGGGCGAATTCGGAGAAGGTCTCTTCTTGCTCGGCGGCGCGCCCGCCGAAATCATAACTAACTCCGTAAGTGTCGGCGATTTCGGGGAGATCCTTTTCCAACAACTGTTCGATGATTTGACCGCTTCCGGTGACCTCCGGGTTCACGGATGCCGTCACCACAACAGAACGAGAACCGTCTTGACGGTTAACTTGTGCAAGCCCCGCCTCCTCCCGCAACGAGACAACTTCGTCCAGAAGCACGCGTTCACCTCCTGGTGATGTAAGATAAAACTGCCGCAAATCGAATGTGTCACCGCTGTCGCGCGGAAGTGATACTCGAATGGTGATTTCCTCGTCACCTCGAGCAAACCTTTTGGCTATGATTCCCTCGAAAGCGTCACGTAGCTGCCCTCCGACATCTTCGGTGGTAAAACCAAGGGCCGTTCCGCGAGGCGTGAGTTCAAGAAGCAGTTCCCGTTTACCGTAGGGAAGATCGTCGTCTATCCCGTAGACACCGTTGAAACTTGCAAGCCGCAGACGCAGTTCGACAGCCGCTTTCTTGAGCCGCTCCCCGGGCGCATCAAGGAATCGGATGTCAATGTCGCGTCCCGGCGGACCTCCTCGAAGCTCCAATATCGAAATGTTTTGCACGCCGGGAACTTCCGGAATGGACTCACGCCATGCATCCACCAGCGCCGTCGTGCGCACGCTTCGGGTTTCGCTTGGCAACAGTTCGACGAAAACCACGCCACGATCTGCACCGCTCACGCCTGCGGCGCTGCCAACCGAAAGCAAAGAAAACCGAATCGGCGTAGGTTGTTCCCCGTCGGCAAACGAGAGCACCGCCTCCTCAAGGGCATCCTCGACTCGCTCGAGTACTTGAAGCGTTTCTTCCCGTGGAGTTCCCGGCGCGAGCACGACATTCGCTTGAATGATTTCCGATTCCGGTGAAGGGAAAAAATTGAACCCTACCCGTCCGCTTGCAATCAATCCGATACATAACAGCAAACTTCCGAACGCAAACGCGATGGTTGTGTAGCGCCAATCGTAACAAAACGCGCTGAAAGGACCGAAAAAGCCGTCGCGTAAACGGTTAAAGCCGGCGTTGAATCCTTGCCTCCACCGGCTTGGCGAAGGCTTCCGGCCATGGGCGAGATGATTGGGAAGTATCAAAAAACATTCGCCCATGCTCGAAATCAATGCAGCGATGACCACGAGCGGAATTGCCGACATGATTTGCCCGATAACGTTGCCAATCAAAAATATCGGCGCAAATGCAGCGATGGTTGTGAGGATGCTTGCAGTGACAGGCCCGCCCATGCGCGTGACACCGTTTTCAGCCGCGATGACGGGAGATTCACCCGCTTCCTCGCGTGCAACGATATGCTCGCCGACAACGATAGCGTCATCAACGATGATTCCGATTGTCATTATCAGCGCAAACAACGAAACCATGTTGATGCTCTGCCCGCTCATATACATGATGGCGAAGGTTGCAAATAATGTTATCGGAATCCCCACCGCAACCCAAAAGGTGGCACGCAAATCGAGAAACAAAAACAGCACCAGCAGCACAAGCGCCAGTCCGCCGATGCCGTTCTCAACGAGCAACTGTATGCGCCCGATAAGCAAATCGGAAGATGTCTCAAACTTTTCCACGCGTAAAGAAGACGGCAGTTCCGCGAGGATATTCTCAAGGGCGTTGTTAACCAGACTGGTGACGACAAGCGAGTCTGCGGAGGCAGCCCTTTGTATCGCAAGCGTGATGGCGGGACTTCCCTGTCGATAGAGGCGCTCTTCCTCGCGCCCGAAATCCTCGGTAACTCGCGCCATGTCGCGCAACAGCAACTTCTCACCGCCTTGAGGGGCGCGGATTTCCATCATAGCGAGGCTGTCGGCATCGGTTACAAGGCCGAGCGAGCGGAGTTGTCGTGCGAAGTCGCCTTCCAAGACTCCGGCAGGCAGATCTTGATTGAGCGAACGAATCCGTTGCGCGATGTCGTTAAGAGTTAAATCCAAGCGATAGAGTTCTTGTCGCGGAACCTCGACGAGGATTTCTTGTGAACGCATGCCTCGTATGTTGACTTGGTCAACCCCCGCCGCGAGCAGCCTTTCCCGGATGTCTTTGGCATATCTGTGCAAGGCTGTCTCGCTGAAGGGCCCTGAAATCGCCAGACTCATCACCGTTTCGAAAATCTGGGCGCGTCTGACAACGGGACGCTCGGCATCTCGCGGTAAAGTTGAGATGCGCGAGACGCTTGCTTCGACTTCCGAGAGAGCTTCGGTCATGTTTGCGCCGGGGTCAAACTCAAGAACCACCTGTGCGTAACCTTCCCCCGCGGTCGAGGATACCTCTTTGACGCCTTCAAGGAATCGCAGTTCCGGCTCGACGATGTCAACGACATTTGCTTCGACATCTTCGGCGGACGCTCCGGGCCACGGGATGCCGACGATGATGACGGGAATGTTGGCTGGCGGCAGGAATTGCCGGTTTAGTTGTGCAAGTGAAAACAATCCCAACGCAATTAATATAACCATCAGCAAATTCGCGGCGTTGGTATGACGCACAAAGAAACCGAGCAGCGGATTTGGCGTGACCGAAACAATCATTGCGATATTATACGCACTTTTACGCCCTCTCCCGCCTGCAGCAATCGCGATGCCAAAACCGCGTCACCAGCGGCCAGGTCGCCGCGTAACAACACGAAAGGCCCGTCCGCCCCAACAACATCAACTTTGCGCCCGCTTAAACGCTCATCGGCGACCACATAAACGGTATCATCTTCGTAGAGGACGCTTTGCGGCACCCGCACGACATTTTCATAAACAACATCGGGAAAGTCGGCTTCGAGGAATGCGCCGGGACGCAGGGGAGTGTCAGCGCCGTCAATCTCCAGGCGCACATAGATATCGACACCGCCGCTACCGGCTTCGATGCGAGGAGCCGCGCGGGCAACAACACCGGAAAAAGCGACAACCTCTTTGCCTGCATTCCATCTAATCTCAACTTCTTGTCCCTGAAGCCCGCTCCCGGCGGCGAGGATGCGGGCGTATTGGGCGTTAGAGAGCGTAAAACGCGCTTCGAGATTGTCGAGGTCGATGAGGTTGGCGACCCGGTCGTTGACGCTCACCAAACGACCTTCTGCAACACCCACATCCTCAACAAGCCCGTTGAACGGTGCGTGCAAGACTGTGTCCTCAAGATTTCTCTCGGCCCGGCGCACGCCGCTCTCGAGGCGTTCGATGACGGCCTCTTGCTGTGCGATTCTCGAGGTTTGGACTTTGACATCGTTGCGGCGGTTTTCCACCGACAGTTCTTTTGCCAATGTTGCAAGGCGTTTGTCATCCACGAATTTCTGCGAGACGGTTCCACGCCGGGCGAGTTCCTCGGCGCGCTCTTCGTCGGTGCGGGTCAATTCCAATTGTTCGAGTTCCCGTTCGAGTGCGTTTTCTCCTTGTCGGAGCGATGCCCGGTATTCATCCAGCCGGGCACGTGCTTCGGACAGCATGGCGCTCGCTTCGACCAACGCGCTTTGATAGGAAAAATCGTCTATGCGCAACAATTCACTGCCTTGTTTAAAGGCACCCCCCTCTCGTAATTTCTCCGACATTGTCACGACTTTGCCGGATACCAGCGCACGCAGTTCCGCGGTGCGTCCTGCAACCAGACGTCCATACAAACGCAATTGCGGACGCGCCTCAATATACCGAGCGGTTTCAACGGAGACAGCCCAAGAATGCTCTTCCGGGATCTCCTTTGGTAAATCGGGACCCGATAGCAGAAGCGCGGCAAATGAGAAGACCGCAAGCACGAACAAGGACGTCGGTGACAGAACCTTGTGCCAATTTCGGCGAAGAACGGACAGGAAGGAGACAATCGGACTCATAACGGCGCATGTTACATGCGTATTACGCAATTATCCAGAGTTTAAAACTTCCGTTCAGGGAAATTTCCTGGGTTACGGGCTTGAGCACCTGCAAAAAACCCCTGGGAGGTCGTGCGAATGACGATAATTTTCCGCGATTATCACGGATTTACGGGCTGAAGCCTGCTTCAAAGCCGAGGTTTTGCCGATGTCCGCCTGATTGCCCGGAGACACGAAAAAACCCGCGATTCGATGGTCCGGACGAACTTCTTGCGCGTTTAGGGTTGCTTCCGGCATCTGCGAGGGACGCACTTCTTCACCATGCCCGTATTTACTCGCGAATCGACCACGACAATTCCGTTTTATCGGGCTACACATCAACAGGTGCGGCTGTAGACGTAACCGAATTACAACTAAATCTTATCAAGGCGTAGAAATATGAAAACGATACTGACAACAGCCTTCGCAATCGCCGTGACGGTCTTTTAAAATTTCACAAAGGATTCGAGGATAATTGTGTTCATGGCCTCGTAAATCAAACAGAGTCCGGATGTGGATATTTGGCTGGTTACGGACTTATATCGTTGAATTTGCCGGCATGCGCCGCCGATTTTTTTAGCAAGAGTCCTTTCCGCCGAACCTTTAGTCCGCCAAAACCGCCGGACACATCTATGCCCTGCCGCATGATTTCTTCAAGGTTTTTATGCGGATGCCTTCTTGCGGAACCTCGATCCTATCGACAAAAGAAGCAACAGGAATGCCCCCGCAAACATCGGCACATCCCCGACTCGCGAAAACACCGTCGGAGGAGTGGGCGGCGGCAGGCGGACATCCAGCACGCCACGCTCGCCAATCCCCAGTTTTGCAAGGATGCGACCGCGAGTGTCTATCAGTGCCGAGACCCCCGTATTGGTCGAACGCGCTATCGGCAGGCCCTCCTCAATCGCGCGAACAACCGCTTGGTCCAAATGTTGCCACGGACCTATTGAGTCGCCAAACCACGCGTCGTTGCTTG